>DASRJF010000417.1:0-3482 GCA_035649615.1 Planctomycetota bacterium
GGCGGAAACGCCCGGTCCCGGAGCCTGACGCCCGAAGAGCGCCGCGACATCGCCCGCGACGCCGTCGAATCGCGCTGGAGAAAAGAGGGCAAGCTCAAGAAGGAGGACTCCAAGGCGGGCGGCCGCTCCGCGATCGGCGCCATCCTCGAATCTGAACTGAACGCGATCCGCGAGGCGGGGCTCTTCAAGGAAGAGCGCGTCCTCCTCAGCCCGCAGGGGCCGTCGATCCGGGTCGGGGGGAAGCAGGTCCTGAATTTCTGCGCGAACAACTATCTCGGGCTCTCCTTCCATCCCGAGGTCGTCGGGGCGGCGCGGCGCGCGCTCGAGACCCACGGGTACGGCCTCAGCTCCGCGCGCTTCATCTGCGGCACGCAGGATCTGCACAAGCGGCTCGAGGCGGCGCTCGCGAGCTTCCTCGGGATGGACGACGCGATCCTCTACACGTCGTGCTTCGACGCGAACGGCGGGCTCTTCGAGACGATCCTCGGCGAGCAGGACGCGATCATCTCCGACGCGCTCAACCACGCGTCGATCATCGACGGCGTCCGCCTCTGCAAGGCCGAGCGGTTCCGCTACGCGCATGCCGACATGAAGGAGCTCGAGGAGTGCCTGAAGAAGGCGCGGACCCGGCGGCTGCGGCTCATCGCGACGGACGGCGTCTTCTCGATGGACGGCGACGTCTCGAAGCTGGCGGACATCTGCGCGCTCGCGGACGAGCACGACGCGCTCGTCATGGTGGACGACTCGCACGCCACGGGCTTCATCGGGAAGACGGGGCGCGGGACCCCGGAGCGGTGCGGCGTCCAGGACCGCGTCGACATCATCACCAGCACGCTCGGCAAGGCGCTTGGCGGCGCCGCGGGCGGATTCACGGCCGCACGCGGCCCGATCGTCCCGTTCCTCCGCCAGCGCTCCCGCACCTATCTCTTCTCGAACACCTTGCCTCCGCCGATCGCCGGCGGCGCCCTCCGCGCGCTGGAGCTCCTGGGATCCACGACCGAACTGCGCGACCGGCTGGAGTTCAACGTGCGCCGATTCCGCGAGGGAATCCAGAAGCGGGGATTCACGATCAAGCCGGGCGAAACGCCCATCGTCCCGATCATGCTCTTCGACGCGAAAGTCGCGCAGCAGTTCGCGCGGTCGATGCTCGAGGAAGGGATCTACGTCGTCGGATTCTTCTTCCCGGTCGTTCCGAAGGGCGAGGCGAGGATCCGCGTCCAGATCAGCGCCGCGCACTCGACGGAACAAATCGACCGGGCGCTCGCGGCCTTCGAGAAAGTGGGCCAGCGACTCGGGGTCCTGAAGTAGTTTCCGAGTCGCCTTGCAGGTTCGGTCGCTCCTCCGTATCATCTCGCAATTCCACCGGAGATTGAGACATGGTTCGCATTCTCGCCTTGATCGCCCTCGTCGCGCTCGTCCCCGTCGCGGGGGCCCAGGATCCCCCGAAGGACGCCGGCTTCAAGCTCGACGTTGACGAACTGATCCTCGACAACGGGATGAAGGTCCTCACGGTCGAGCGGCCTCTGTCGCCGCGCGTCTTCTGCGCGCTCTACTGGAAGGTCGGCTCCGTCAACGAGCGGCCCGGGATCACCGGCCTCTCCCACTTCTTCGAGCACATGATGTTCAAGGGCACCGACGTCATCGGGACGAAGGACCCCAAGGCGGACCGCGAGCTCAACGTGAAGATCGAGGGGGTCATGTCCAAGATCCGCGAGCTCAAGCTGCGCGGCCTGGAGGCCCTCCGGCAGGGCGAGCCCCTCTCCGAGCGGGCCCGCAAGAGCGTCCAGACGATCCGGGCCGACGACGAGGCCGCGTGGATGAAGCTCAAGGCCGAGTACGACGGCCTCATCGACGAGCAGAAGAAGATCTCGGTCGGCGAGCACCTCTCGCGCCTCTTCCAGGACAACGGCGGGACGGGCCTGAACGCGTCCACGTCGTACGACTGGACGCGCTACTTCGTCGAGCTCCCCGCGAACAAGGTCGAGCTCTTCATGTGGCTGGAATCCGACCGGTTCCTCAACCCCGTGTTCCGCGAGTTCTACCCGGAGCGCGAGGTCGTCAAGGAAGAGAGGCGGATGCGGTACGACTCGCAGCCGCTGGGCCCGGTCTTCGAGGCGTTCGAAGCCCAGTTCTGGATGAGCCACCCCTACAAGTGGCCCGTGATCGGGTGGATGTCCGACATCGACCAGTACACGTACTCGGACGCGCAGAAGTACTACGAGACCCACTACGTCCCCGAGAACTGCACGGCGATCTTCGTCGGCGGCTGCAAGAAAGAGGACATCCGCTCGATGGCCACGAAGTACCTGGGCCGGCTCCCGAAGGCCAAGGCGCCGCGCGACCCGATCGTCACGCTCGAGTCGAAGCAGGTGGCCGAGAAGCGCATGAGCGCCGAGGCGAACGCCCAGCCCCTGGTCATGATCCGCTGGCACGGGCCGTCGCAGGTCCATGCCGACGCGGCCGCGCTCGACCTCCTGACGACCCTGATGTCGGGACGCTCGGGCCGCCTCCACAAGTCGCTCGTCCTCGAGAAGAAACTCGCCCTCAACTCGGGCTCCAACTTCGAGGGGCGGAAGTACGGCGGCATCCTCAGCGTTTCCGCCAATCCGCGTCCCGACGCCGATTTCGGCCAGGTGGAAAAGGAGCTGCTCGCCGCCGTCGAGTCCCTCCGCACGGAGCCCGTCGCGGAGAACGAGCTGCAGCGCGCGCGCCAGCAGATGATCGCGAACCTGATCCGGGACCTCGACACGAACAGCGGCATCGCGTCGCACCTCGGGTTCTCCGAGATCCAGGATTCGTGGAAAGAGATGTTCAACGAGATCCCCGACCTCAACAAGGTGACCGTGGCCGACCTCCAGCGCGTGGCGAAGACGTACTTCACGCCGGAAGGCCGCAACGTGATCGTGATCCGGCGGAAGGCCCGGGAATAGGAGAATGGACATGCGCATCCTCGCGATCCCCGTCCTGGCGCTCCTCGCCGTCGCCGGCCGCGCCGCGGGCCAGGACATTCCCGCGACCCCGGAACAGCTGAAGTACGGGAAGCTGAACTGGGAGGTGCCGACCGCGGACCAGCACCGCTCGGTCCTCAAGAACGGGATGATCGTCTACGCGATCGAAGACCGGTCGCTGCCCAAGACCGACCTGTCGATCACGCTGCGCGCGGGATCCTTCTGGGAGCCGGAGGGCAAGGAGGGGCTCGCCTCGATGGCCGGCTCCGTCATGCGGACGGGCGGCACGGAGAAGACGGCCGCCGAGGCCCTCGACGAGCGTCTCGAGTTCCTGGCCATCCAGCTCGGCGTCTCCATCGGCGACACCCAGGCGAACGCGAACCTCGGCGTCCTGACGAAGGACCTCGACGAGGGCCTGAAGCTCCTGGCCGAGGTGCTCTCGAAGCCGGCGTTCCGCCAGGACAAGATCGATCTCTACAAGGCGCAGTCGATGAACTCGATGCGCGCCCGCAACGACAGCCCGAACTCGATCGA
>DASRJF010000418.1:0-4536 GCA_035649615.1 Planctomycetota bacterium
CCGTTCAGCGGCGCGGTGTGGAACAGGATGTTGTAGGCGGGCGAATCGAGCGCGCGCTCCACCCGCTGGAGCGCCGACCGAAGCAGCCCCGCGACCTCGGCCACCGCCCCGTCGTCGATCGCCTCGAAGTGCGCCGCGTGCTCCTTCGTCACGATGTGGGTCTCGAACGGCGCCTTGGCCGCCCACGGCTCGACCACGGCGAACCGCGGCGATTCCTCCACGACGCGCACGCCTTCCTTCAAGTCGCGCGCCACGAGGTCGCACGGACGGCAGCGCCGCGTCGCCCGCAGGAAGCCCGCGCACCGCTCGAATTCCGAGTGGACCCGCTCGGGCACGACCGGCGTCGCGATGATCTGCGAGTGGACATGCTCCAGCGACGCCCCCGCGCGCTCGCCGACGTTTTTGAAGACCAGGCCGTGCGCGAGGCGGAAGTCGCGCTGGAGATCCCGCAGGCGCGACCGGTACATCGCCACGACCTCCGGGAGGCGCTCCGGCGGAAGCTCCGTGAGGCTGAGGACGTGCTCCGGCCCCTCGATCACGACCTCGTGCGCGCCGACCCCGGGCATCGAGGTGAGCACCCCGTCGCCGTCCTCGCGCCAGTCCTCCTCGACGCGCAGCGCCGGGAACTTGTTGGGAACGACGCGGACGCGCCACCGGTCGCCGTCGCGGACCGACGCGATCTCCGGCGGCGTCATCGACTCGCGCCCGGGGCAGAACGGGCACGACTCCCGCGCGGCGGGTTGCGGCGGCGGGCGGCGGAAGTCGAGCGGCCTCGCGGCGCGCTCGGGCGCGACGATGACCCATGATCCCGCGATCGGATCCCGTCGAAGTTCGCTCACGCGCGCCAGTCCGAAATGGAATGGTCGGCCTCCGGCACCACGGCCTTCAACTCGGACCCCGCCGGCACGCGCGTGCGCCCGATCTCGATATGGAACTCGACCGGCTGGCCCGGACCGGCGCCGAGCCGCGCCAGCGGGATCGCCGCCTCGAACAACTCCTCGACCGCCGTCTGGACCCCGGGCGCGACGGGTTGGAGGGTGACCGTTCCGCCCCCGGTGACCAGCCGGATTCCAACCCTGGAGAGCGCCATCGCCGGTTCGATGCCCGGCCGGAAGTCGAGCCGGATGAAGAGATGGCGCGCGTCGCATCCGTACCCGACGCCCGCCAGGTACGAAAGCTCACCCGCCATGGCGCCGAACTCGCTCGCGGTCTCGTACCGGCCCGCCCCCGACCACTCGAAATAGTCCGTCCGCCGCCCGTCGACCGTGACCGAGATCGCCGATCCCGGGGGCCGCGACACGGCCTCGCCGCGCCGGCGCCGCACCGGCCGCGAGACTCCCTCGGGCGCCTCGACTCCCGCGCTCGCGCAGGCGTTCGCCAGGTGCATCCGGAAGATCGCGTCGAACTCCGCGTCCTGGGGCGTCGTGAAGTCCTCTCCGAACCACCAGAACCAGTCGCTGCCCTCCGCGCGGTAGAGCGACTCCCACGCGTCCTGGTTCCTGGAGGGCCCGAGCCGCGACCGCACGTCCGCCAGGAGCTCCCACGCCCGGCGATCTTCTTCGTGGCCCATCCACACCGCGTAGTTGCCGTTGATCCACGAGCCGCTCCACAAGTGCGCAATGGGTTCGCCCGCCGCGACGGCGGCGATCCCCTCGGTCATCGTGACCGTGCGGATCCCCTTGTGCGATGACAGCCGACTGTAGAGTTCACGGAAGAAGGGCACCGCGTTCTCCAGGTAGTGCTCCCACGCGTTCTCGCCGTCCAGCGCCACGACCACGAGACGATCCTCCGGACCTGCAATCGCCTCGACGCGCTGCACGAAGTCGGCGGCGGCATCGCCCGGATTCCAAGTCTTGTAGACGAATCCGAGCAGGTTGGCGAGTTCCGAGTCCCGGAAAACCGCCGTCGCCTCCCCCACCGGATAGGGTTGAAAGCGATTCGATCCGCCCGACTTCTCGAGGATCGCCTGGTCCGTGGCGAACCAGCGGAATCCCGTTTTCGCGAGCAGCGCCGCCGCTTCGGGGCTGACCGAGCCCTCGCTGGGCCAGCAGCCGACCGGAGCGCGCCCGAAGAGCTCCTCGCCCCGCTTCCGGGCCGCCACGACCTGCGCCTCCGCGTCCGCCGCGAGCGATGCGCCCAAGGGAGGCGTCGGCGTGTCGGGCAGCGCCCGGCGGGCCGACTCGAAATCGCAGAGGAGCGGGAGAATCGGGTGATAGTACGGGCTCAAGGAGATCTCGACCCGGCCTGATTCCTGGAGCCGCCTCCATCGCGGGATCACCTCGCCGACGATCGCCAAGTGACGGGCCAGCACGGCGTCACGTTCCCCGATCGTGAAATCGCGCCCCTTCGCGGCGACGCGGCGGATCGTTTCGTCGGCGGCCGCCGCGAGGGGATGGATCCAGGCGAGGGCGTTCAGCGTCTCGAGATCGAGCCAATCCTGCGTGGACAGGGGAGCCCCGCTCTTGACCCGCGCGTCGAGCTCGGCGTACCTCGGCACGCGCGCGATGTGCCGGTCGGGATGCGCGTAGAAGAGCTGGCGGCGTAGGAACTCGCGCTCCTCCGCCGAAAGCGCGTCGGGGGGCTTGCGGACCGCCCGCAGCACCGTGTCCTCGGCCCCCGTGCCGTACGCCAGGAGCTGGTCGAGGAGCCCGGGGCTGAAATTGGACGTGCAGCGGATGGACGGGAACTCCTCGAGCAGCAGGGCCATCCCCGTGTAGTCCTTCGTCCCGTGGAGCCGGACCCACGGCATGTGGAGGGTTCCGGCGCGCGAATCGAGATACGACGGCTGGTGGAAATGCCAAAGGAAAGCAAGGTGGATCATTCGGCGAACCGATTCTACCGGTCCCCCGAGTCATCGCGCCACACCGGATCGTTGACGGTTGACCGTTGACGGTTGACAATCATTGACTCATGCGGGGCCTCCTCTTCCTTTCTCTGTTCCTTCTTTCATTCCAAGATCCCCCGGCGGAGCCGGCGGCGACGCTCGCCTGGAAACTCGGGAAGAACGAATTCGTCCGGTACAACGTCTCCAAGGTCACCTTCGACGAGGGCGGAGAGGAGACGGTCCGCGGGAATCCCGAGCGGCTCGTCGGGCTCTTCGCCTATGACATCACCGACAAGGGCCTCTACCGGCCGGCCACGCTCGACCTTGCCGAGCTTCCCCTGCTCCTCGGACTCAGCCTGCCGCCCAAGCCGCTGAAGGCGGGCCAGTCCCACGAGTGGACGCAGGAGCTCGACGAGTGTTACGACTGCGGCGCCGTGACGGCGAAGGTCACCGCCACGCGCGGCCCCGCGGCCGACATCGACCTGGTCGCCTGCGCGAAGATCGACTTCACGGCGAGGCTCTCCAGGAGCCTGCGGCCGCCGGCTTCGCCCAAGCCGATCCGGAACATCGAGAAGGGACGGCTCGAAGCCACGCTCTACTTCGATCCGGGGAGGGGCGTCGCGCGCCGGCTCGACTTCTACATCAACCTGACGATGGCGCCGGCCGACCCCAAGGGCGTGATCGAGACGATCGAGACGCGGGAGCGGCTCCAGTTCGAGGAGATCCTGGCGATCCGCCACAAGACGTTCGAAGCGGAGGTCAACGCGGCGATCGACAAGGGAATCGCGTACCTCTGGCGCTGCTACAACCGCACGGAGGGCCGCTGGGGAGCGCACTACGAGCACAACACCGGGAACACGGCGCTCGCGCTCCTCGCGATCCTCAAGGGGAGCATGGACCGGAAGGACGAGCGGATCCTGAAGGCGCTCGACTGGCTGATGGCCCAGCCCCTCGTGCACACGTACGACGTCGCGATCTCGCTCATGGCCCTCGAGGCGTTCTATTCGCCCGTCGACGCCAACCGGAAGGCCGTCGCGGACAAGGAGATCGACGGGAAGATGGACGAGGGCCACGCGCGCTGGGGCGCCAGCGCGGCGCGGTGGCTGGAGATGGGCCTCGCGAAGGCGATGTGGAGCTACCCGTCGACCGACGCGAACGCGCGCGACTTCTCGAACACGCAGTACGGCGTCCTCGGGCTCTATTCCGCGGCGCGGTGCGGATTCGCGCCGGATCTCGGCATCGTGCGCCGCGTCCAGGAGTCGTACTTGCGCGTCCAGCAGAAGAAGGGACCCAAGACGGAATTGTCGATCCAGGAGGCCGACGCGGGAGGCGGGAGCAAGACGATGGCCCGCTTCGTCGCGGAGGCGCGCGGCTGGCCGTACAAGGACGATCCCGACGATCCCGCGTACGGCAGCATGACGGCCGCCGGCGTTTCGAGTCTCGTTATCCTCGACGCGCTCCGCCGCCGCGCGAACGACGCGAAGTACGACGCGCGCGAGCAGGTCCGCGTCCGGAGCGCGATCCGGGACGGGTGGGCATGGATCCAGAACCGGTGGAACGTGAAGGGGAATCCGCTCCACGGCCGGGACTGGCTCTATTACTACCTCTACGGCCTGGAGCGCGCCGCGATGCTCGACGGCGTGTCGCGCCTGGGCGACCACGACTGGTACGGCGAGGGCGCGACGTTCCTCGTGTCGAACCAGACGTCCGCC
>DASRJF010000419.1:0-14399 GCA_035649615.1 Planctomycetota bacterium
GGTTCCGTTCGAATCTGGCCCGCGGACGAGCGCGGCCCAGGCGAGGAATGGAGGAGCAGGACGCCGATGATCGCCCCGGCGATCGCCAGTCGTCTAGAAGGGCAGGCTGAATCCGAGTGACCAGTACTCTTCATTGTCCTCAAAGAACTGGGTGAGGGCCGATGGGCCGCGGAAGTAGCCCAGCGAAAGCCGCACCCCGCGGTTCGACTTTTCCGGCCTCAGCCAGACTCCGGCCTCCAGGTTGAACTGGATCCCGTAATCCTGCTCCTCGAAGGACGTCAGGTTGAGCGCCGCGAACACGTCGGGCCCGTCCGGCCCGAAATGGCGGCCGACCGTCTCGGCGCCCGCCATCAGGCGCCAGGGCTCGTTGACGTCTCCTCGCGAGAGGGCGTACCCCGCCTCCAAGTACACGCGCCATTCCTTGTCGATGTCCCACGACAATCCGAGACAAATCTCGTTGCGCGCGTAGACCACGCGCTCGCGCCCCTCGCGCTCGATGAACTCGTCGCCGAGGTGGGACGTCATGTGCCAGGGGTGGAGCTTCAGCGCGATGGGCCCGGCGCGCGACACGATGGGGAACCCGAACCGGAAATCGACGCCGTCCATGTCCCAGTTCTCGTTGAAGTTGAACCGCCCGAACGCCGCGCCTTCCGCCTGCACTTCGAACGCCGCGACTTCGGGATCGCCCTTTCTCCAGATCGCGAGATGCGTCGCCAGCCGGTTCTCGATCTTGAAGTCATCCTCCACGTCGATCGGGAACTGGAACCGCACGCCGGTCACCGGCGCCCGCGGGTCGGCCAGCGGGTGGCGGTAGGCCAGCCCCTCCGGGAACCACTCGCTTTCCGGCTTCTTCGGCTCGTCCTGGAAAACGGCCAGGCACAGGAGGAGGGTCAGTGTATTCACTTTTCAGGTTCGGTTTCTTCCCCAGATTCTAGGCTCCAGATTCCAGATTCCTCCTTTCGGTCTTGCCTGAATTCGCCCGATAGAACTGGTATATTTGGAGCCCCCCCTATGTGCGGCATCATTGGATACGTCGGCGCCGGCAACGCCCTCCCGGTCGTCCTCGACGGGCTCCGCAGCCTCGAGTACCGGGGCTACGACTCGTCGGGCATCGTCCTCTTCGACGGCAGGAAGTTCGTCCACGAGAAATGCCCGGGCAAGCTCGAGGCGCTGGAGAAGCGCCTGAAGGAGAAGCCGATCGCGGGCCGCCTCGGCGTGGGCCACACCCGCTGGGCGACCCACGGCGGCGTCACCGAGCTCAACGCCCACCCGCACTTCTCCTGCGACCGGAACATCACCCTCGTCCACAACGGCATCATCGAGAACTACACCGAGCTCAAGAAGCGCCTGAAGAACCACGACATCAAGAGCGAGACCGACACCGAGATCATCGTCCACCTGATCGAGGAGCACTACAAGGGCGACCCCCTCCAGGCCGTCCTCAAGGCGGCGCGCGAGCTCCACGGCAGCTACGCCCTCGTCGTCGCGTTCGCCGACCATCCCGACCTCCTCGTGGGCGCCCGGCTGAACGCGCCCCTGGTCGTGGGGCTCGACCACAACGACACGATGATCGCCTCCGACATCGCGGCCCTCCTGCCGCACACGCGCACCGTCGCGCCGCTGGGCGAGGGGCAGGCCGTCCTCGTCCGGCGCACCAACAACGGGAAGGCGGACGTCATCGCGACCGACCTGAACGGCAAGGCGGTCGACCTGAAGGCGGTGACCGTCACCTGGGGGCTCGACGACGCCGACAAGCACGGCTACGCGCATTTCTACCTGAAGGAAATCTTCGAGCAGGCGCGCACCACGCTGGCGGAGCTCCAGGGACGCGTCGACGCGAAGGCGGGCCGGGTCATCTTCGACGGGCTCTCCCCGGGCCTCCACAAGGCGAAGCGGGTCGCGATCGCCGCGTGCGGAACCTCGTGGCACGCGGGACTCATCCTCAAGTACGCGCTCGAAGAACTGTGCCGGATTCCCGCGGACATCGGCCTGGCGTCGGAGATGCGCTACGGCGACTACCCGTTCGACCGCGACACGCTCCTCGTGGCGTTCTCGCAGTCGGGCGAGACCGCCGACACGCTCGCCGCGGTCCGCCAGGCGAACAAGGCGGGCGCGCGGACGCTCGCGATCACGAACGTGAAGGGCAGCTCGATGTCGCGCGACGCGCGCGACACGATCTACATGAGGGCGGGACTCGAGATCGGCGTCGCCGCGACCAAGACGTTCACGTCGCAGATCCTCTGCGCCCTGCTGTGGGCGATCCAGATGGGGCGCGACCGCAAGACGCTGGCGCCGGCCCGGGCGAAGGCGCTCCTCAAGGGGGCGAAGCGCGTGCCCGGCGCGATCCAGGACGTGCTCGACCGCGCCGGAGAAGTCCAGGCCGTCGCGGAGCGGCTGGCGGACTGCCGCGATTACATGTACATCGGCCGCCGGTACAACCTCGCGACCGCGTACGAGGGCGCGCTCAAGATGAAGGAGCTCTCGTACCTCCACGCCGAGGGCTACGGCGCGGGGGAGATGAAGCACGGGCCGCTCGCCATCGTCGACGAGCATCTGACGACCGTGGCCATCGCGCCGCGCGACCGCGTCTACCCCAAGATGGTCTCGAACATCCAGCAGATCCGCAGCCGCGGCGGCCGCGTCGCGGCGATCGTGACGGCCGGGGAGCCCGACGCCGAGGGGTTCGCGGAATCGGTCCTGACGATCCCCAAGGTCGAGGAGATCTTCTCGCCCCTGGTGGCCGTCGTGCCGCTCCAGCTGCTCGCGTACCACACCGCGGTCCGCCTGGGACGCGACGTGGACAAGCCGCGCAACCTCGCGAAGAGCGTGACGGTGGAGTAAAAAGCGTTCACCGTTTGCCGTCCGCCGTTACGTTTGCCGTTTGCCGTCTGCCGGCACACGGAAAACGGTGAACGCAACGGTAAACGGTTGACGGCGAACGTCCTATAACATGATGCTTCTCAAGGCCCTCCTTGTCGTCGCGATCGCGACTGTCGGCATTACCCTGCAGGCAAGCGAAGCGCGTCCTGCAGGGCAGGACCCCGTTCCGGACGATCGCGACGAGAAGATCCGGCGCGCCCTCGAGTGGCTGATGGACTCCGATCCCGAGATCCGCGACCTCGGTCGCAAGGAACTGCTCGGGTGGGGCCGCGAGGTCGTGCCGAAGCTCGAGGAGCTCCTCAAGGCGAAGGGGGCGCTCGAGATCTACCGGATCGTCCGCGAGATCGAGCTGGGGAAGTCCGGCCCCGTCTCCGAGATCCCCGGGCCGTTGCTCTCCCACGAGGAATTCCTGAAGCGCATCGGGAAGCCGGACGGGACGGCGCCGGACGCCTACGTCCGGGCCCGGATGGCCGACATCTACAAGCTCTTCAAGGAGAAGAAGTACCAGAACGCGTATGACATGGTCCACGCGCTCCTGGTTCTGGAGCCCAAGTCGCGCTACGCCAAGGAACTCCACCAGTTCCGGCGCACCTGCGACAACATGGTCACGCAGTCGTCGATCGTGCGGTCGCGCATCCTCGCCCCGCATTCCGCGGCCGCGGGATCGAAGGTGGACTTCGTCCTCCGGATGGAGAACGTCTGGAAGGGCGGGATCGAGATCCACTACGACAAGGAAGTCTCGCGCCCCCTGGTGATGCTGGAGATCGCCGTGGAGCGGATGGACCCCAACGGATCCGTGACCCGCGCCCAGCGGACCGAGGAGTTCGAGCTGGAGCGCGACATCCCCATCGCGATGGGCGCCCAGTGGGAGAAGACGATCACGCTGAGGACGGACCTCGATTTCTCCAACGACCAGCAGTACCTCCGGCTCTACACCGTGGGGGCCTGGATGCCCGTCGTGAAGATCGACCGCGGGGCGGGCGCGGAGGTGCAGAAGCGGATCATCTTCGAGCCCGCCACCGTGCGCCTCGTGCCGGAAAACCAGATGCACCTCGCCGACGATCCGCTCGGCAAGCTCGGCAAGGCGATGGACGCGGGGACCGTCAACGAGGTGTTCCTGTGCGGGATGCTCCTGACCGAGGAGCAGAAGCCGGCGGGGGTGGACATGCTGGTCGCGGCCCTCGAGAAGGCGTACGCCAACGCGAAGAAGGCGCGCGAGAAGGGGGCCACGAAAGAAGAGGACCAGCTCAAGGTCGGCATGGCCGTCATCTCGAACATCCTCACGACGATCACGGGGGAGAAGTGCGGCATTGACCCCGTGAAGTGGCGGAAGTACGTCGACGGGTTGAGGACGAAGTAGACGAATCTCGAACCTCGAATCTGGAATCTGGAATCTGGAATCTGGAATCTCGGTTCCTCAAACCAGCTTGGCATAGGATCCCAAAATGCGAAATTCGAGATTCTAGATTCGCTCCATGAGACTCGTCCTCATCCCGGGCATGGGCGTCGACCAGCGCCTGTTTGATTCCCAGCGCGAACTGCCGATCGCTTTTGAAGTCCCCCCCTGGCCCAAGGTCAATTCCAGCGATTCCCTCGAGAACTACGCGGAGAGGTTCGCGGCCGAGGTCGGACCGTGCGACGCGATCGGGGGCGTCTCGTTCGGAGGCATGCTCGCGCAGGCGATGGCGGGACAGGTTGGCGCGAAGGTCGTGATCGGCATCGCCACGGCGCGCACGGGCCGCCAGATCCCGGGAACCATCCGGTTCGCGAAGGCGATCGCGGAATTGGCGAGCGGGAAAAACCTCGACCTGTTCGGCATCCTGCCGGAACGGTTCCGGAAAGGGGCGCAAGAGCTGATTCAAGCGGCGCACCTCGACGTGGTCCGGGAGGGTTCGCGCATGCTTCTCGCGTGGAAGGGGTCCCAGCCGCCGTGCCCGGTCCGGCTCATCCACGGCGACCGTGACCTCCTGATCCGACATTCGGTCGTGAAGCCGGATCGGGTCGTCAAGGGGGGCGGTCACCTGATCAACCTGACGCACCCAAAAGCCGTGAATCAATTCATCATGGAGAGCTTGGAGGAAGTTGGCCTTTCGGCAGGCAGCATCAGGTAGCAGGCAGCAAGCATCCGGGGGGGCGAGCAAGCTTGTCGATTCCACCCTGATGCCTGCTGCTTGATGCCTGATGCCGGTCGCCTTTGTACAATCCTCCACCGTGAATCGCTCCCCCGCCGAACAGCTGGCTGCCCTGAAGCGCGGCATCGTCACCCTCAACACCCTCCAGGAGCTGGAGGCGAAGCTCCGTCGGTCGGCCGAGCAGGGCAAGCCCCTCCGGATCAAGCTGGGCGTCGACCCCAGCGCGCCCGACATCCACCTGGGCCACACCGTCGTCCTCCGCAAGCTCCGGCAATTCCAGGACTTGGGGCACCAGGCGGTCCTGATCATCGGCGACATGACGGCCCTCGTCGGCGACCCGAGCGGCCGGAAGAAGACCCGGCCCCAGCTCACCCCCAACGAAGTCGAAGTCAACGCCAAGACCTACCTGGACCAGGTGGGGAAGATCCTGTCGCCGAACCGGCTCGAGGTCGTCCGCAACAGCTCGTGGCTCAAGCCGCTGCCGTTCTACGAGCTGATCGGGCTCGCCGCGAAAATGACGGTCGCCCGCTTCCTCGAGCGGGACGACTTCACGAAGCGCCACAAGGAAGGGACCCCCATCTTCCTGCACGAGTTCCTGTACCTGGTCATGCAGGCGTACGACTCCGTCATCGTGAAGGCGGATGTCGAGCTCGGGGGGACCGACCAGACGTTCAACCTGATGGTGGGGCGCGACCTGATGCGCGATCTCGGGATGGAGCCGCAGGTGGCGCTGACGTGCCCGATCCTCCCCGGCATCCACGGCGGCGCGAAGATGTCGAAGAGCCTGGGCAACTACGTCGGGGTGACCGAGGCGCCCTTCGAGATGCACTCGAAGCTCATGTCGATCCCGGACACGCTGATGAAGGAGTACTACACCCTGCTCACCTCCGCGCCGGAGGACGAGATCGACACGATGTGCGACGCGACGAAGACCCACCCCAAGTCGGCGAAGGAGCGGCTCGCCCGCACGATCGTCACGCTGTACCACGGCGAGCCCGCGGCGGAAGCGGCCATGGCGGAGTGGCGGAAGAAGTTCAGCGAGAAGGCGATTCCGGCCGACATTCCGGAGGTGGACATCTCGGCCCTGGCGGCGGACGGCAAGGCGAGCCTCGCCAAGGTCGTCGCGGCCGCGCGCCGGTGCTCCTCGAGCGAGGCGCGCCGCCTCATCGAGCAGGGAGGGGTCGAGCTCGACGGGAAGAAGGCGACCGACCCCAAGGCGGCCCCGCCCCTCGCGCAGCTCGAGGGCCGGCTCCTGAAGATCGGAAAAAAGAACGAGTTCTTCCGGCTGATCACGTCCAAATAGCACATGTCCACCCAGGCTGATTTCGATTTCGGGAACGCGCTGGTCGAGCTCGACCTCGCGCCGCTCGACATCGTCCGGGAGGCCCTGAAGACGCTCAAGGAGTCGACCCGGGCGAACGACTCGCTCGAACGCATCCTCCTCGAGAAGCGGATCATCTCCCACGAGCAGGCGGCCCTCGCGCGGCGGCGTTTGAAGGGAGGCCAGGTTGCCGGAGCCCCGGAAATCCCCAATTACCAGGTCCTCGACGTCCTCGGGAGCGGCGGGGCGGGCACGGTCTACCGCGCGCGGCAGGTCTCGATGGACCGGATCGTCGCCATCAAGGTCCTCGCTCCCCGCCTCGCCAAGGACCAGAACTACCTCGACCGCTTCTTCCGCGAGGCGCGGGCCGCGGCCAAGCTGAACCACCCCAACCTGATCGTCGCCCACGACGTCGGCGCCCACCAGGGCACCTACTACATGGTCATGGAGTACGTCTCGGGCGCCACGCTCCAGCAGCTCCTCGACAGCCAGGGGCCGATGGAGGAGGGCCGCGTCATCGACGTGGCGATCCAGGTCTCGAAGGCGCTCGAGGTCGCGCACCGGAACGGCATGGTCCACCGCGACGTCAAGCCCGCGAACATCCTCCTGAGCTCCGACGGGCAGGCGAAGCTCTTCGATCTCGGCCTCGCCCGCGAGGGGCTCGGGGCCTCGGAGGGGAAGGCCGTCGGGACGCCGCGCTACATCTCGCCCGAGCAGGCGAAGGACTCCCCGAACGTCGACATCCGCTCCGACCTCTACTCGCTCGGCGCGACGATGTACCACCTCGTCACGGGCCAGCTCCCGTTCACGGGCGAGACCGGCGCCCAGATGCTTGCGAAGCATGTCGCCGAGAAGCTCGTGCCCGCGCACGTCCGCAGCAACAGGGTCTCGACCGACCTGAGCGCGGTGATCTCACGCCTGATGGAGAAGAACCCGGACAATCGCATCCAGCGGCCGGCGGACCTGATCGCGGCCCTGGAGTCGGTCCGCACCCGGCGCGCCCGTCCGGCGCCGAAGCCCGCGCCCGCGTCGATCTCCGCGCCCACGCCCTCCCCGCGGCCGATGCCGATGCCGATGCGGTACGCGCGCCCCCGGAGCGGCGGAGGCGGGAAGTTCGTGGCGATCGTCGTGCTCCTCGCGATCGGCGTCGGCATTTTCATGTTCAAAGACCGGATCACCGACGCCTTCAAGTCGCGGGATTTCACCAAGCTCACGGCGCCCCCGGCTCCGCGCCCCGACCAGGGCGCGCTGGACGAGGCGGCGCGACGCGAGCTGGAGGACCTCGACGCCTCCGCGAAGGCGGACGCGGGCTTCGTGGCCATCCAGGCGATCCTCGCCGGCTTCGACGAGTACCGCCAGCGCCACCGAGGCACGACGTGGGACTCGGCGGCGGGAGGCCGCCGCAGCGAGTACCTCAAGCGGGCCGACGTCGTCGCCCAGGGCGAACTGCGGAAGATCCGGGAGCAGGAACAGGGGCTGCTCGCGGCGGGAAAGTACCGGGACGTCCACCAGCTCTACAGCCGGTTCCCGGCGCGGTTCCTCGAGACGACGCGCACGGGCGAGGACGTGAAGGAGGAGCTGAAGGGCCTCGCCGACCGGATCACCGAGCAGTTCACGCGGGACAAGGCCCAGCTCCAGGAGCGGGTGCGGGAGCGGAAGTACGACGAGGCGCTGGCGCTCTTGTCGTCGATGGAGGAATACGCGCTGCCGGACCAGCTCCTCGAGCTTCGGGACCGGCGCCGCGCGCTCGAGGGCCTCCGCAAGGTGGGCGAGAACAGCTCGGCGGCGGTGGAGGCGCGCGACAAGTACCTCGTCCTCGACGCCCGCCTCCGGCAATCGTTCTCCAACCGGAACTACAAGGACGTGATCAAGTCGGTCACGGAGTTCCTCTTCGGCCCGTGGACGGACTCCGAGAAGCCGTTCGTGCGCGCCGAGGGGGTCGATTACGACGAGCTCAAGAAGGAGCTCGAGGCGAAGCCGCCCGCGCTGGCCAAGCTCCTCGGCCGGATCGAGGCGGGCATCGGCGACCCCGCGAACCTCGCGGAAGCCACGACGGCGCAGTCGATCCTGCTCGACCTGCGGAACGCGGTGTCGCTCGAACTGTTCAAGGAGCAGGCCGCGGCCGGCCTGGAACGGACGGCCAAGGCGACGCCCACCGAGTACTGGACTCGCTCGGGGCCGGGCGTGAACAAGGGGTATTACCGGGTCGGTTACTTCTGGGTCACGGAGAGCGGCAAGGCGGTGCCGCTCGACCTGTGGACGCTGGCGGAGGTCGATCTCGTCGCGCTGGCCGCGCGGTCGTATGCGGCGGAGCGCGCGGCGGCCCTGGCGGCCGCGGAAGCCGATCCGGTTTTCCACGTGCGCGCGGGGCTGCTCCATAATTTCGCCAGCTCCGGACCGGTGGGGGCCGCCCACGCGGAGCGCCACTTCAAGGCCGCGGCGGCGGGAGGGGCGAAGGGCGTGAAGGTCTACCTGAGCGACCTCTCGACCGCGCTGCAGAAGCTCGCCGAGCAGGAAGCCGCGTCGCGCTTCGCCGAGGCGAAGGGCCTGATCAGCCAGGGCCAGACGGGGACGGCGCGGGCGATCCTCGAGGAACTTTCGGTCCGGAGGGGCGTGAAGTTCGTCGAGGAGAACCGGGCCGAGATCGAGAAGCTGCTCTCGGACATCCGCGGGTCGCTGTCGAAGGGGAAGAACTACGAGGAGGCGTACCGCGGCCGGGTGGAGGTCGTCGACGAGAAGCGGATCCGGGTCTTCTACGACTTCACGGAGAAGGCGCAGGGGGACATGTTCGAGATGGTGACGCTCGACGGGAAGCTCAAGGGGCGGTGGAAATCGACGGGCGGCGTCCTCGAGGCCCAGAGCGGCACGAGCGTGTCGTCGGCGTCGCGCTGGCGGCCCGAGATCAAGGGGGACGTGGAGGTGGAGTACGACCTCGTCGCGATGGAGGACCCGCAGAACATCGCGACGGACCTGTACTACAAGCCGGGGAGCAACAAGTACTACGGGGTGACGTTCGGGCTCGACCTCGTGGTCGGCAGCATGGAAGTGCAGATGCAGATTCCGAACACGGCGGTGATCAAGTACCCGACCGATTTCCAGCCCGCGCGGGCGAAGCTGCCGGCGGAGTGGGACAAGATCCGGTCGCGGCTGGTGGGCGGGCCCGTGACGGAGTTCGCGCTGGAGAAGAAGAAGAAGGTGCGGGTGAAGATCTCGCGGACGGGGACGAAGATCGCGGTGTCGGTGGACGGCAAGGCGGTCTGGCAGGGGGAGGACCCGGAGTACACGACGGGGCACCTGTTGTTCTTCAGTGATTGCCGGGCTCAAATCGACAACTTGGCAATTACGTTCACGCCCTGATCAGCTTCAAGCTCTAAGCTTTAAGCTCTAAGCCAGGCCCCGAAGGAATTCGGTTAACAACACCCCACTCGCCGTCGCTGGATAGATTAGAGGAGATGGTTTTCGACGTCTGGAAGCGGCGGCCGGATCAAAGTTCGCTCTCGCGTCTCCTCGAATCGGTGGAGCCGCGGGTCGAGCGAATCTGCCGGAAGATCCTGAAGGATCCCCACGATGCCGAGGAAGCGAAGCAGGAGGTCCTGCTCGAGATCGCGTCGGGGCTCGATACGGTCGTTGACGCCTCACACTTCGACCGGTGGGTGGGGAAAGTCGCCTTCCGTACCGCGCTTGATCGGCGCCGAATGCGTCTACGGCGGATCGCGCGCGAGCAGGAGGCGGCGGGGCGCGTTCCGAACGGCGCGACGCGCGACGACGCGCTCCACGAGTCCATGTCGCGGCTGGACGAGGGCGACCGCGAGCTCCTCATCGAGCGCTACTTCGACCGGCGGACGCTCCGCGAGATGGGGGAGCGCCGCGGCATCTCGGCCGTTGCCGCCCGCAAGCGTCTGGCGGGCGCGCAGGACCGGCTCAAGCGGATGCTGGGGTCAGGCATTGTCCTGGTTTTTGGAGCATCGGCAGTGAAAGCCAAAACGGCTGCTGTGCTGGCAGTCGTACTGATTCCGCTCTTGCTCTTGGGCGGCGGGGCGTGGATTGCCGCCGAGCGGGAGCGGAAGAGCACGCAATTGGTGATCGCGCCTACCAGTGTAGGACGGAATCTCGAAGCCTCCGTATCGGAGTCGAAGTCTGTGGCGGCCGTCGAAGCGCCATCGCCCGGGCCATCCGCGCCGACGGCGGAGCGGCGCCGCCAATGGACGCTGGAGAAACTGCGTGAATACGGAGCTGTTAACCAGGACTTCCAAGAAAACGGACGTGTCAGAGGCTGGCGGGTCGATCCGGCACCGCTCCCGGGAGATCCCCAGGCCCGAACTCCATTGGAGAAGACTGAGCTGGAGCTAATCGGCGAGAACTTGTTTGTGCGCTTGACGCGCCTCCGCGCGGAACTGGAAGAGCACGCGAACGGATCGGCGTCGGGTCAGCCTTGGGCGCTCTTCGACCCCATGACCTGCCTTGAGTTCCTCAAGACTCCCGACGGCTTGTTTGCACGGAGTTCACTGCTCGACGTAATCCGGCCTTCAATGGAGGCCGAGATCGTGGCCGAGGATTCGCCGTCCGGGCCGCTCCTCGATGCCGTGCTTCCCTACGCTCATGGATCCTCTCAAGACAGGCAGTTCCTCCTGTTTCTGACGAAGAGATTCAAGGTCGCCAACCAGGCCATCGGCGACTCCTATTTCCTGTTGCTGAACGATCCCATCCGGAGCGTTCGCTGGGAGGCCTTGGCGTCGATGGTCGAGCATTCTGGCAAAGGCAACCTCAAATCGACCTTCACGAGCCACGTGCCCGTGCTGTTGCAACTCGCCCTCGAAGGTGAAGGGAATCGATTCTCGACCCGGGACCGCTGGCCCGGCGATGAGAGCTACGTCAAGAAATGTGCGTTCGAGATCCTGGCGATCGTGGAATCCCCGGAAATCGATGAGTTCCTGGTCCAGCAGATGGAAGCCGGAGGCTTGCAGCATGCGCAGACATTGTCCGCCAGGGCTCCGCGGGTATTCACTTCACACGCGCCGCGTGCGGCCGCGGTGGTCCGGCGTTTGATTGATGCCTCCACCGCGGAGACCTCGCCGTACTGGACGGTTTGGCTTTGCGCCCACCTCCCGGTCGCGGAGGGCGTGGACAGCCTTCGATACTTGGGGGCCCGACTTCCTCGGGGCGATCACGAGGCGGCGGCGGGTCTCGAATCGATCATCGGGAGAATCGAACACGGCGAAGGCGCGGGCATGATCAAGGACATGGAAAAGCTGCGCTATTCCGTCGGGGGCAAGGACTTCCTCAGCACATTTCCCAAGCTCTCTTCCCCCACGTCCAACTGATCTCCACCGTCATTCCAGTATGAAGTTCAGGACCGCGGCGGTCGTCGCCGCCGTTCTCATTCCGCTAATGGCGCTGGGCACCGGGGTCTTCGTCGCGGCGTCGAAAAGTAGAAACGTATTCAGTGCACAAATGCAGGCCCGGGCGGAGCAGGGCCGTCGAGACGCCCTTCGCGCGGGGGGTGGCCCCGAGACCTACACGCGTCGGTCGCCCAGGAAACGAACTACTCCAAGGGTCGGCGACCGAGCCGGAGCCGGTGAGATCCGCCCGTCACAATCCCGGGTCCTCGAGGTGATCGATCGGATTGCGGTGGCCCAGGGGAAGATACCGGCGCTCAAGCTCCAGGCGAGGGATTCACTCACGGAAGCGGAGGGGGTCCGGCTCCAGCTCGAAGTCAAGGCACTGGAAGACCAGGTGAAGGTCGACATCGAAGAACTGAAGACGCTTTCGGCCATTGACCCGGCGCCCCTCGTCGATTTCGTCCGGACGTGGCGGCATCACGTGGTCCTCGGAGCCCTTGAAGTCATGATCTGGAAGACCGTCGAGGGGTCCATCGAGGCCGAGCGGTCGCTGAGCGGCCCGCTCTTGAAGGAACTGCTCACGCTCGTGAACGGTGACTCCGAGGACCGCCTTACCTTCTTAAAGCCGATGGGGTGGTTGAAGCAGGCCAATCGCGACGTGGCGCAGGCCTGTCTCGAGATGCTCCGCGATGAGGATTCCCAAGTGCGCGCGAATTCGATCGCCGTTCTCTGGACGCAAGCCGGGCGTGGACATCTGAAGGAGACGCTGACGGAGCGGGCCGGGGCTCTTCAGGCGGCTGCGTCCGATACCGACGGACTGATCCGAGGCCGGGCCTTGGAAACGCTCGCCTTCGTGGGATCGCCGGAGTTGGACGAGTTCGTCCTCAACCGGTTCGAGTCGTGCCAGACAGGGGACGAAGTGAGTCAGTTGTGGCGGCCGATGCTCCTTGTGGCGCCCCGCGTGGCCGAGCGCAACGAGGAACGTCTTGTCGCGGCCTTCAAGCGCGCGCTCAGCCTTCCGCTGGAATCGCCCCAGGTCGGGCTCGCGGCCCATGCCGCGTACGCACTCTCCCCTTCGCGGTGTGTCGAAGTCCTGGAATTCGCGATCTCCCGGCTTGGCCCCGACCAAGTCGCCCTGGTCGAATCGTATCGGGGGATTATCAAGTTCGTCGAGAACGGCGGGATCAGCAAGCTTCGGGAATCGCTGAACTGGCAGCGCCAGCTCATCCGTTCCAATTGATCTCTTCTATATTGCCTTCTTGAAGTCGTGCGGGAGGCGCCGACCATGAAGTTCCGAACCGCGGCGGTCCTCGCCGCCGTTCTCATTCCGCTGCTGGCGTTGGGGACCGTGGTTTTCGTCGCGGCCCGGCGAAGTGCAGCCAAGCAGGCGACGCCACCCGCGCTACCGGGTCCCTCAAAGGTCGCGGCGTGGCTGGCGGAGGGGCGGTCCAAGGCACCGGCGGCGCCTGAGTCGACCGATCCCGTCTCCACGGTTGCTCCCATCGATCGGACCCAGATCCGGCACCTCTTCGTGACGCACCTTGAGCGGTTCCGTTACGTGGGCCGGCGCTCGTCGAAGTGCAAGGAGCTGTGGCCCGAGGCCGCGACCGAGGAGGAAGGCCGGGCCCTCCAGCGCGAGAAGATCCTCCTCGATGCCGAGTGGGCAGAACTCTCCGGCAAGCTGTGCGATCTGGCCGCGCAAGACCCCGGGATGATCGCCGACCTCGTCCGCTCCGCCCGTGACTTGCCCGAACGCGTTCGCCTGATGGGCCTGATCGCGCCCGAGGTGGATGACGAAATCACGTCGGAGGATGCTCCCAGCGGCCCGCTGTTGACCGGGATTCTCACGCTCGCGACGGGAGACACCGAAGATCGCATGCACCTCGCGGCTTTCGTCGGTCAGCTCACCCGGGCGAATCGCGACATCGGAACCATGTTGCTGACATTGATGAAGGACCCCGATCCACAGGTCCGGATGAATGCCTCGCATGCGTTGACCGGTTTGGCCGGCGCCGGAAAGTTGAAGGAACTGTTCTCCCAGGAGACGGCCGCCTTGCAGCAGCTGTCTTTGCTGGACGAGGGTCCCATGGATCACCACACGCGGGGCAGCGCACTCATCGCGCTCGCCTCGCAGGGGACGGACCCGGGGGACGATTGGGTCCTGTATCGGTTTGAAAGCGCGCCATCGCTGGACCACTTCAACATCCGGGCGATGAAGATGGTCGCCCGTCGGATCGTCCAGCGGCACTTGGGCCGCCTCGCGCTGGCGATGCAAAATGCCGTAGATCGCGCGCAGGGATCCGCCCTGGTTGAACTTCGGTATCTCGCCAATCTGCTGCCGGAGGCCTCGCGCGCGGAATTCCAGCGAGCTTTCGACGCCAAGGTGGACAGGCGTTATGAGGACAAGGCCCGGATGCTGCCGGGTTTAGCCCCGCGGGGCAGGGCTGAACGAAACATGACCAGCGTGACGCGATTCTCCGTGGACTGATTCCCGCCTCAGCTTCCCGGCGGCTTCATCACCTGCTTCCTGAGCCTCCGCGCCGTCAGCGGGCCCCTCACGAACGCCTCCGCGGCCTGGATCGCGGTCTCGGCGTCGGGCGCGATCCGGATCCACCCGGGCTTCGGGCCGAGGCCCGCGGTGCGCAGGATCCGCCGCGGCTGGCGCTGGAGGCCCAGCAGGACCGTCATGCAGCGGCGCTGCGCCAGGGCTTCGAGCGCGCTCTCGAG
>DASRJF010000420.1:0-7572 GCA_035649615.1 Planctomycetota bacterium
GGTGGGAATCGGCTATTCGATCCATGCGGGGATGGTCGTCTGCTGCGACGGAACGAAGCTGGCGTCGGAGAAGATCGCGCGGGTGCTCACCAACGATCCCGGCATCGGGGTCGTGCGCCATGCCGACGCGGGATACTCCGAGGCCCGGAGCTTTGCCAGGAAGCGGAAGATCGCCATCCCCCGGGTGTGACGGATCAAGGAGCGTTGACGGTTGACCGTTGACGGTTGACGGAGCGGCAACCCGGAACGGGTAGCAGCACAGGCCCGCGCGCGAGACTTCAAGGCCTTGCTGGATCCGAAGGTCAAGAGGGGGGATCCCCCCTCGAGTACACCGCTCGAGGGCGCCACGGCAGGTCCGAGACGGTCGTCTCCGGCATCGTCCGACCACCCCTCCGGAACCCATAGCCCATTTTTCTCAGAACACGCATTTACATATTCACGCATTAGTAAATGTGTAATATTATCGGCCGGCGACGTGGGGGGGCCGGGGGCCCTGGAAAGAGGGGACCAGACAGACTTCAGACTGCAGATTTCAGACTTCAGTCACCGAAGAGGAGTAGTCAGCAGACAGTCGTCAGACGGCGGCGGCGTCGTGCGGTTGGATCGGCCCGGGTGGAGAAAACGGCACGATGAACGGGAGCCAGGACGTCGCCGGCAGGAGTCGACCCGCATCAGCCCACGTCTATCTCACGCCGCCATCCGGGTTCCACCTGACCGGGCTCACTTGTCCGCGGGACCTGCTCCGCCTGCTCCGCCTCGTCGAGACGCCGGGCTGGCGCGTCAGGCCGCGGGCACGAGGAACTTCCGGTTCCTGCAGCCGTACACCGCGCACCGGCCGTTGACCCGGGCGCAATCGCGGTGGTGGGGCGCCCGACAGGCCCGGCACGTCACGAACAGGCCGCCCCGCTTCCGGCAATAGGCGCAGCACGCGTCGACTTTCATCGTGGATCGCGCCGCGCCCCTCTCGATCCTGCCCGTGGAGCGCGGCTCCTCGCGGACATCCCACCAGAGTGCGCCCCCGATCCAGAACACGAGTTCGGCGATGAACCCCAGGAGTTCCATGGCCATGCATGAGACGACTCGTCGGGACCGGCGTTACCGGCTTCAGGAAATCAGGAGGTCCAGGTCGCCCCGGCGGGGAAGGACTTCACCGACGAGGGCCGCGGCGGGAGTCCCCGCGGACGTGAGGGCCGAGACCAGCGCGTCGACGCGGTCGGGCGCCACCACGAGCAGCAGCCCGCCCGACGTCTGCGGATCGAAGCACAGGTCCTCGCGCACCGGCTCGACGCCCTTCGCGGTCTCGTACCGCCCCTTGAGGAAGACGCGGTTCGTCTTGTCGCCCCGCGTCTTTAGACCGCCCTTCGCGAGCTCGGCGGCCCGCTGATAGATCGGCAGGCCCGCCGTGTCGATGCGGATCGTCACGCCGCTCGCCTTCGCCATCTGCCCGACGTGGCCGGCGAGTCCGAATCCCGTGATGTCCGTCGCGGCCGAGACTCCTCCCACCTTCCGCGCCGCCTCGCACGCGCCCCGGTTGAGCAGCGCCATGGTGCGCGTCACCTCCTCCGCGGCCGCCGGCTCCAGCTTTCCCTGCTTGATCGCGCTGCAGAGGATCCCGGTGCCGAGCGGCTTCGTCAGGACGAGGCGGTGGCCCGCCTTCGCGCCGGCGTTGGACCACACCTCCCGGGGGTCGACGACGCCCGTGATGGAGCAGCCGAACTTCAGCTCCTTGTCGATCACGGTGTGGCCGCCGAGGAGCGAACAATCCGCCTCCTTGAGCTTGTCCGCTCCGCCCTGGAGGATGCGGTGGAGGTCGGCGGGCGGGAGGTCCCCCGCGGGGTAGCAGAGGATGTTGAGCGCGGTCAGGGGGCGGCCGCCCATCGCGTAGACGTCCGAGAGCGAGTTCGCCGCCGCCACCTGGCCGAACGCGTACGGGTCGTCGACCACGGGCGTGAAGAAATCGACCGTCTGGACGAGCGCCCGCCGGTCGTCGAGGCGGTAGATCCCCGCGTCGTCGAACGTGGCGATGCCCTCGATCACGTCCGGCGACTGCCAGATCTTCAGCCCGTCCAGCGCCTCATGCAACTCATGGGGCCCGAGCTTCGACGCTCAGCCGCCGCAGGTCGAGTAGTCGGTGAGCCGCCGGCGTTCCGTCATGCGGACATCCTAGCGGATCGGCGTGAAAAAGAACGCCCCGGCCGTGGCCGGCCGGGGCGCGGAGTTTCGGCCGTCTTACTCGGTCCCGCCGTGCGGGAACTTGTTGGACTCGGCGCAGGTCTTCTTGATCTTGCCCTCGCACTTCTCGCCCGCGTGCTTGACGTCGGCTTCCTTCATCGCCTTCCCCTGGCACCCGTCGCAGACATACCACACGAGCGCGAGGATCGGGGTCTCCGTGCAGCATCCCTTCACGCCGCAGCAATCCTTCGAATGGCGCTTGGGCTGGCCGCCGTGCATCTTCGGGCAGACCCAGCAGACCTTGACGCACGTCTCGGCCTTCTCGACCTTGCCCTTGCACTTCTTGCAGGCGCCCTTCTCGATCTGGTCGGCGGCGGGCCACGTCTTGCATCCGGCGCAATAGTCCCGCTGCTCCGTCTTCGACAGGTCGCAGGCCTTCTCCTCCTGGGCGCCTCCTCCCATGTCCTGGGCGGGCGTCCAGCCGCACATGAGGGCCGCGGCCAGGGAAATCGTGGCGAGCTTGGTCATCGAGCCTCCTGTTAAGTGGAACCGGAACATTATGGAGGCCGGCAGGGGCGAGTCAAGCGCGGAGGAGGTCGGCGGCATCGGCGATGGCGCGGAGCTTCCCCTCGGCGATCTCGGCGGAGGCGACCGGATTGTCCGCGAACGTGGCGAAGCCGCAATCGGGATTGAGGAGGACGCGCTCGCGTCCGAAGAGATTCACCGCCTTCTTCGCCGCCGCCAGGATTTCCTCCACCGACTCGATCCGGGGATGCTTCTGGTTGACGACGCCGACGCCGATCCGGCGGTCGTCCGGCAGGCCCTTGAGGACTTCGATCTCGCCCGCGCGCGGCGTGCACAGCTCGAGGAAATAGGACCCCACGTCGAGGCTCCGCAGCAGCATCGTCAGCGGCCGGTAGTCGCCCGTCAGGGCCGCGCGCTCGTCGGGCGTCCAGTTTCCCCGGCAGACGTGGATCGCGACCCGCTCGCGCGGCGCGCCCCGCACGACGGCGTTGATGAGGTCCCGCGCGAACTCGAGCTCCCGCTGGACGTCCTGCTTCGCGCTCAGCGCGCCGCACATGAACGTGCGCCCGGTCGACGGTCCCGAGTGGACGACCTCGGTCAGCACGGGTTCGTCGAACTGCACGATCGCCGCGCCCGCCGCCAGGAGGAACGAGAGCTCCTCGCGGAGGACGCGCACGATGTCCTTCGCCAGCTCCTCCCGCGACGCGTACGCGCGATCGGAGATGCACTCCATCCACATCACGCGGCTGAGGAGGTAGGGGCCGGGGAGGGCGACCTTCGCCGGACGGCCGGTGATCGACTTCACGAAGTCGAGCTCGTGGACCGCGAGGGGGCGGCTCCGGCCGAGGCGGCCGAAGACGGCGGGGTGGCGCACGTCCGACGCGGGCACGTCGAGCGACTCGAATTGCTTCGAGAGCTCCTCGGGATGGTCGACCAGGGGCAGGAGGTCCGTGAGCGGGATCAGCTGGCAGTTGTCGAGCCGACCGCCGACGAAGTTGGCATAGCTGTCGCGACGCTGCTCGCCGTCCGTCACGAGGTCGACGCCGGCGCGAAGCTGCGCGTCGACGGCGAGCCGGACGGCGTCGTTGGCGGTCGCCTGGAATTCCTCCTCGGAAAGGCGCCCTTCGAGCCGCTCGTGGATCGCGCGGACCATCCACCGGGGTCGCGGCCAGCTGCCGATGCCGAAGACGGAGAGGGGCGCGATCTTCGGGGCGGGGGCCGGGCCGGGGAGCGACTCCGGGATGTGCACGGGAACGGGTCCGGACGACATCGGCAGGGCGGCGGGCCCCGGCGCGGACGTCCGCTCCGCGAGCGCGCCCTTGCAGACGACGAAGCTCCGGACCGGGCCCTGGCGCACGAGCGAGACGAGTTCGTTCCCCGTCAATCGGCACCAGGCGGGAAGATCCTCCTCGACGGAAATCTCCGTCGAGCGGATCTCGAGGAGCCCGCCGCGCGACATCGGGTCGATGTGCTTGCGGATCAGGAGCAGCAGGCCGCTCCCGCAGTCGAGGTCGCCGCCGTCGAAGCTCACATCCGGGGGCCGCGGATGGCGGGGTACGGCTTCCATGGTCGCGTCAGTACGAGACGCAGGGCGAGCCCGCGCTCAGGAACTCGACCAGCTTGGCGCCGCCGACGATCGTGGCGCCCGCGACGAGGTTGGCCTCGACCAGGCTGCGCTTCTTGAAGCAGGGGGAGCAGACCCAGATTTTCCCGCCCGCCTTCACGAAGTTGTCCATGAGCTCCTTGAGGGGGGCGAATCCCTCCTCGCGGATGTCGTCGGCGTATCCCTTCTGGCAGAGCCGCACGCCCTCGATGCTCAGGAAGACGAGCGTCTCCTTCTCCGAGGCGACGGCCGCGTTGGCGACGACGAAGGCCACGGTGGCCTTGTCCGTGTTGTCCTTGGCGAAGGAGAGGGTGACGCAGAATTTTCCGGCCATGTCAGGACTCCTTTCTACGGATCCGGTAATGGGGGTGTTTCGATTCCACGAGGGCGTGGCCCGTCAGGCGGCACCACGCGGGGATGTCCTCGGGGGCGCCGGGGTCGCGGGCGGTCAGTCGCAGTTCCGCGCCGGGCGAAAGGCGTCCTAGTCGCAGCCTCAATTCGAGCACGAGATCGCCGCATCCCATGTCCCCGGCGTCCCATTCGGAACCCGAGGGGGACGAGGCGCCGGGCGCCGGGGTGCTCATCAGCGGCTTCCTTGATTTCGCGGGCCGTTCCGCCGCCTCCGGCCCCAGGCACGCGGGCCGGCGGGACGAGGGGATCTTCTCGCGACGGTCGGCCCATTGCCAGCCCGATCGATAACAGTCGCGGTGATGCACGAGCTCGACGACCTGCTCGCGGAACTTCTCGTACGCCAGGTCCAGGGCGTCGGCGAGGCACGCCGCGCAGCGGGGGGCGCTCTTGAATCCCATCACCAGCGCCACGAGCGCATGGTGACCGCACAGGAGCCGGCCGCAATCGGCGCAGGCCGACCCCTCCAGGACCGACAGTTCCCGAAGGACGTCGGCGTCCTCGCGTTTCCCGGTGCTCAACGGCATCCCTACTTTTTCTCTGTGAACGTCAGCTTGCGGGACCAGTTGACGGCGTCCCCGGTCTTTTCACCCGTCGGCTTGCCGTCGATCTCGACGTACGCCTTGGCGAGCGCGTTGACCGGCCCGCCGTCCTGCTTGGGGCTCATCGTCAGGTCGCGGCCGCGCGACCACGTCACGCGCCGCTCGTCGATGCTGCCGAAGTAGTAGTCGACCTTCGCCTTGTCCGCGCCCTTGTAGCCGTCGGCGGTCGTCAGGCGGACCTTTTCGTCGTTCGTCTTCGTCGTCTCGAAGTCGCCCACGAAGATGTCGGCGACGGCCACGTCGTGCGGGACCCAGCCGACCTGCGGAACGTAGAACTCCGGCCAGCAGTGGTAGCTCTGGTCCTTGTCCTTCCCGTCGAGCTCGGCCTTGAAGAACGAGCCGTACACGATCCGCGTGGGGATGCCCTGCGCGCGGGCGAGGGCGGCCCACAGCGAATGGAAGTCCGTGCAATTCCCGGTCTTGTTCGCGAGGCAGTACTCCGAGCTGCCGACCGGCGACGCTTTCTTCGTCTCGGGGTACTTCACCCAGTACTCGATGTTGTTCAAGACCCAGTCGTAGATCTTCCGAGCCGCGGCGACGACGTTCTTCTCGCCGCCCGTGATCTCCTCCGCGAGCTTCCGGATCTCGTCGTTGATGACGATGTTCTGGTTGGCGGCGAGTTCGTCCTTCATCTGGCTCCGATCCGCGTCGCTGAGCGGCGAACTCTTGGCCGGATCGAGCTTGTGGACGATCTCCCTCCGCTGGATCGTGAACGTCTCGACCAGGGTGAATTCCTTTTCGGCGGGGTCCGCGATCTCGACGTACAACGAGGTGTTGCCCGCCGAGTCCTTCTCGATCCTGTGGGGAAACTTGCAGTCGACCTTGAAGCCGGTGACCGATTGGGCCGGATCCTCCTGGGGCATGGTGAACCACGCCCGGACCCTCTTGGCCCCGCTCGGGATCATGACCTTGAATTCCTGCTTCGCGGCGAACGTGGCGGACTTGCCTCCGGCCGCATCTTGGGCGCCCGCGGGGGCCATCGCCGCGAGGGCGAGCGCGGCCGCGAGGCCGGATCGAATGAATCGATGCATGTCGTTTTCCTTTGCTAGAAGTTGTACTGGGCGAAGAAATTGAACCGGTTGTCCGTTCCGTCGTCGAACCCGCCGGTCCACTCGGTGGTCCAGTTCAGGTAATCGGCGCCGAACGTCACGGGTCCGACCTTGATGCGGTTGGCGAGGTAGAACACGACGTTCTTGTCGCGGGCCGCCGAACCGGGAAGGCCGTCCTCCGGATTGTCGAACGAGTAGCCGAGGTAGACCGTCCAGGCCCCCGTCGCCTGGTAACCCACCTGGGCCCAGCCGCCGGTCGCCTCGATCTCCTCGCCGAGATTGGGATCGGCCGCGGTGACGTTGACGCCCTGGCCGATGCCGCCGCGGACGTCGTCGAGGTTCTTGCCGGTGAAGAACTCGCCCTGGAACTCGAGTCCCTCGAAGAGCGGCAGCAGCAGGTCCACGCCGAACGCCTGGCTGGTCCAGCTGTCTTCCCCGTTGATGGGGGGCGAGGCGACATCGTCCTCCGACAGCTCTTCCTGCGCCACGTGGCCCCACACGCCGATCTCGAAGGTCTTCCCGGCCACCCAGAAGTGGGGGCCCTTGTAGGCGGCGCGAACCTGGAGCGTGGGCGAGGCCGCGTCGACGCCGTCGAGGGCCGCCGCCCCCGCGCCGCCGTCGTTGCTCTGGTTGTCCACCGCGCCCGTGAGGCCGAGCATCGACTGGAGGATGAACAGGCCGTCTCCCGCCTTGGGGGTGAATTCGAAGCGCACCTGGGGGCGGCGGTCGGCGAGGTTTCCCGCGTTCCACATCACGAAGTCGTTGTTGACGATGGGCATGAGGGGGGCGATGACGTCCTCGCGCTGGCCGAAGAAGAACGCGGTCGTCTCCCACCCGAGCTTGAGGTACGCATGGCGCATCCGGATGGAGGCGCGCGATTCGCTCGTCGTGCCGCCGTAGAAGTCGATCTCGATCTTGGCGCTCGTCTTGGCCCCGCCGAGGGCTTCGACCGTGGGCCCGGTGACGTCCATGCCGAACCGGGTCAGCTTGGGATGCATGTTGAACTGGGCGTCGCCGTCCTCGGCCCGGATCGCGGCGGGGGCCGTGGGATCCTCGGAGCGGATCCACTGGGGGAGCTGCGGATCGTTCGGCTTGGAGTCGTCGTACTGCAGGTCGAGCCGGGCGAAGCCGTAAAACTTGATCTTCCAATCGCCGGATTCGATGACGAGTCCCTGCGGCTTGGGCGGCTCCTGCTTCGGCGCCTCGGGCTTCG
>DASRJF010000421.1:0-7631 GCA_035649615.1 Planctomycetota bacterium
CGGTCGAACGACGGGTCCTGCGGCGCGATCACGAGAAGTGCGAGGAGAAGGTGCATGCGACCTCCGATCAAGCAAGGAACAGGAATTCTACGCCTTCGACGAGCCCGGATCGAACCAGTCGCCGCCGGATGAGGTCCCGCGCGCCGCGGCTTCCCACCGCGCCGAGCACCGGGCCGCCGCGATGGTTCAGCGCCTCTTCGGGAGCGCGGACCGGAATCTCGTTCGCGATCTTGCGGCCGATCTTTCGCGGGTCGATGTCGATGGCCTGTTCGACGGTGAACCCCAGGGTCCGCAAGTCGCGGATCCAGGCGCGCCCGATCGGACCCGCGCCCCAGACGGTCATCGGACCCCGCGCCAGGATCGGATGGCGGGGGAGATACTCGAGCTTGGCCTGGCGCATCGATTTCTCGGAGTACGCGGCATGGGTTCGCGTGAGCCGGTCCGAGCGGTCGCTCCACGTCAGCAGGACTTGGGGAACTTTGGAGAAGGTCAATCCGGCCCCCCACGCGCGCAGCCAGAGATCGTAGTCTTCCGCCCAGCCGGGATCGCGATACCCTCCGGCCCGCTCGTAGGCGACGCGGCTGAAGAACGCCGTCGGATGGACCAGGGGGCTTTCGATGAAGAGCGCGTTCATCATGTCGTCGTGCGACGTGAGCCCGTTGTTCCAGCGGATGTAGTGACGCATCCCTTCGGCGGCGCCCCGCCCGCTCACCCGCGTCGCGCGGATGTCGCCGCCCGTGGCGACTTGGACCTCGATCCGGCGGGGATGGGAGAGGTCGTCCGCGTCCATCCGGGCCGCGAAGGGGGCGTTGGAGCGGGCGGCCGCGGTCTTCAAGGCGGCGACCAGCCCGAGGGCGGGCTGGCGGATCACCCGGATGCGGTCGTCGCGCTCCTCGAGCCGGGCCGCGACCTCCGGCGTGGCGTCGGTCGACCCGTCGTCGACGAGGATCAGCCTCCAGTCGCGGAAGGTCTGGCGGCGGATCGATTCCACCGCGCGGGCGAGGGTCGCCGCGCCGTCGCGGACCGGAAGCCAGACGTCGACGCGCGCCAGAAAATGCCTCTCGGTTGGAGGGGTCCGGACGTCATAATTACAGGAAGATGAAAACCGCGGCGATCCTTTTGTCAGGCCTCGCCCTCGCCTTCGGGGACGTGACGCCCCGCTCGAGCAGCTTCAATCCCAAGCGGCTGGGCGAGGAGCGCTCCTTCTCCGCCCCGGGGCTCTGGCTCGTCTCGCCCGGGGGCCGGTTCATCGCGACTTCGGTCGACGAGACCACGTTCGGCCTGATCGACGCCGCGACGGGTCGCGACCTGGGGACCGTCGGGAAGCACGAGTCCGGCGGCCGCCACGACGGCAACTGGGGCCAGAGCGACCGGATCCTCGCCACGACCAGCGGCGACGGCGAGGTCAAAGTCTGGGACGCCGTGGCGCGGAAGGAAATCGCGTCGTTCAAGCCCCACGCGGGCTACACCTGAGCGCTCGCCGTCAGCGCGGACGGCAAATGGCTGGCTACCGGCGGTAGCTCCGATGGAACGGTGAAGGTGATCGAGATCGCCACGGGCAACGTGGCCCACACGTTTCCCCTCGGCGAAGGCGGCTCGATCCCGTCGGTGGAGTTCGACGCCAAGGCGCGCCACGTCGTAGCGAGCGGCCCCGGCGGCGTCTTCCAGGCCGTCAACATCGCCACCGGCGAGAAGACGGTCATCGACGCGGGCATCGGCTGGGTCGCCGAGTACCGGTTCTCGCCGGACGGCCGGTTCATGGCGTCGGGCGGGATCGCCGGGATCATCATCTGGGACGCGCGCACCTGGAAGGAGCTGCGCCGGATCGGCGGCGACCTCATCTCGGGACCCCGCGGGAACGTGGGCTTCTCGCGCGACGGCAAGTACATCGCGGCCATCGACAGCCTCGGGCGGCTTCACTTCTGGGACCCGGCGACCGGCGAGGACATCCATTCCGTGGGCGAAGGCCTGAGGCCCGACGGGCCCGTGGAGTTCACGATCGACGGCCGCGTGCTGGCGGCGGGGGCGGACGGCACGATCCGGGTTTTCGGACCCAAGGCGGCCCCGGCGCCGCGCTCCCCGGGAAAAGTGAAGTAGTCCATGCTGCGCCTGCTCGCCGCCTCAGTGCTGCTCGTGGCGGACGTCACGCCGCGCGGCGATCTCTTCCGGGCCGAGTCCGCGAGGGCGGTCGGTTCCATCCAGGTCGGCAAGTCCGCGCCCGCCTGCCTCGGCTTCTCGCGCGACTCCCGGCGGCTCATCGTCCTGTCGGCCGACAACCGTCTCACGGTCTGGGACCTGGGCGCGCGCCGCAGGGTCCGGGAGATCGCCCCGTCGTTCTACAGCCACCGCTTCGCCCTGAGCGCCGACGGAACCCGCGCGCTGGGACCCGCCCCGGACCGGAGATCGCTCCGGCTCTTCGACCTGGAGCGCGGCGTGCAGATCGGGAGCTACCCCGATATTGCCGTGCAGGCGCAAACGTTCGCCTTGAGCCCGGACGGCCGGCGCGTCTCCGCCGTGAGCCGCGAACAGGCCGTCCGCATCCTCGACGCCGCGACGGGAGACGAGCAGAAGTCCCTGGTCGGCCCCGGAACGGGCCAGGCCGGCTGCATGGCCTGGTCCCCGGATGGGAAGCAGGTGGTGGTCCACGGATGGGACTCCACGATCCGGTTCTTCGACGCGGCGACGGGGGAGACGACGGCGTCGTGCGCCACCACGGGCCAGGTCCCGTTCTTCGTGGGATTCTCCCCGGATTCCGCGACGGTGGTGGTGGTGAACCAAGCGGCCGGCATCGTGCTCTTCGACCGCGCCGGCCGGGAGCTCCGGACCCTGGAAGCAGGGCTCGCCGGGTCGCGCTCCATCGCCTTCTCTCCGGACGGCCTCCTGATGGCCGCGAACGACGTCGGGGGAAAAACCCGGCTGTGGGACGCGAAAACGTGGCGCCACCTGCGGGATCTCGAGACCGGACCCGGCCGCCACCTCGCGTTTTCTCCCGACGGCCGTTACCTCGCGATCGCGGCCGTCGACGGCACGGTGAAGTTCTGGGGCGCTTCGGGCGACTTCGGGACGCCGGCCCCGGTCGAAGGAGTCCGCCCCGGGGCGCCGGGATACCTCGGCATTTTCGGAAACTTGACGGAGGACGAAGAGAAGGGGGCCCGGGTCCAATCGACGGTCCCGGGCGGGCCGGCGGAAAAGGCGGGCGTCCAGGCCGGAGACTTGATCGTGAAAATCGGGGCCACTCCGACAGAATCTTTCGAAATACTCCGGTCGGTTGTGTCGGCGCTCCGGGAGGGGGACGAAATCGAAGTCGTCTACAAGCGGGAAGGCGTCGAGAAGAAGGTGAAAGTCAAGCTGGGCGCGCGGCCGCCGGAGAACGAGTAGAGTCCCTCGACTCCGCTCGGGACGAGCGGGCCGCGACGAACAGGTACTGCTGGGCGTAGCCCGCGAGCGGGCCGAAGCGGCGCGCCGCGAAACTGCGGATCCGCCGGTCGGTCACCCTGCGGCCCCCGAAGTAGAGTTTTCGCATCGTCTTGCGCACCCACGTGTCGACGGGAAACGCCTCCAGCCTTCCATAGGCGAAGAGGGCGACGCAGTCGGCCACCTTCCCCCCGATCCCCGGCAATTCCATGAGCGCGTCGCGAACCGAGTCGAGCGGTCCGTCGAGGCGATCGAGCCTCCCGTCGCGCGCGAGCCGGGCCGCCTCCGCGAGATAGCGCGCGCGGAATCCGAGCCGCAGGGCCCGAAGCTGGGGCTCCGTTCCCATCTCGTGCGGCCGGGGGAACGCGGGCGGCGTCCCGAACCGGGCCGCCATGTCGCGGACGTTGCGGGAAATGCGGGGGATGTTCGACGCCGCGGAGGTGATGAAGGCCGCGACGCATTCCCACGGGTCCTGCCGCAGGATCCGCAGGCCGCGGAACCGCTCGAGCGGGCCGCGGAGGACCGGGTCGCGCGCGAGCTCGGCGCGGATGGCGGACAGGTCGTGGTCGAGCGCGAAGAACCGGCGCACCGTCGGCGCGTCCGCGCCCTCGAACCGGAGCTCGTCGCCGTCCTGCCTCGCCGTGATGACCCGGTCGCGCAGGAGAATCTCGAACGCGCCGTCGCGCTCCCTCCAGCGGAAAAACTGCCCGGATTCCAGCGTCGTTCGCAGCGAGAACTCCGGACACGAGATCGTCTGCATGCAGGCGACATCTTACGTCCTTCACCCCCGGATGCTTGATGCCCGATGCCAGATCCCAGATGCCGGTCCTTTACCCATACGGGTTTCCTCAATAGACTCTCTCCCTTCATGATCAAACTCGCCATCAACGGCGCGCTCGGCCGCATGGGACGCGCCGTGGGGATCCTGGCCCTGGAGAGCGGGAAGTTCGCGATCGCGGCCGCGATCGAGGCGCCGAAGTCGCCCGGGATCGGGAAGGACTACGGGACGCTCCTCGGTCGCGAGGCCGCGGGCGTCGCCGTCGCCTCGACGCTGGCCCGCAGGGCCGACGTCCTGGTCGACTTCTCGACGCCCGCCGCCTCGATGATGCGGCTCGCGGAATGCGTGAAGACGAAGACGGCCGCCGTGTTCTGCACGACGGGGTTGGAGGACGCGGAGCGGCGGAAGATCCGCGACGCCTCGAAGCGGATCGCCGTCGTCCAGGCCTCGAACACGAGCGTGGGCGTGGCGGCCCTGCTCCGCGCCGTTCCGGACCTGGCCAAGCTGCTCGGCGACGCGTACGACATCGAGATCGTCGAGACCCACCACCGCGGCAAGAAGGACGCGCCGAGCGGGACGGCGGTGACCCTGGCGGAGCGCCTGGCCGGGGCGACGGGGCGCGCGTGGCCGGCCGACTTCACGTTCGGCCGGAAGGGGAAGGAACTCGCGCGGGGCCCGATCGAGGTCGGCATCCACGCGGTCCGCGCGGGCGGGATCATCGGGGAGCACTCGGTCATATTTGCATCCGACGACGACGTCCTCACCGTCACCCATCGCGCGGGGTCGCGCGACCTGTTCGCGCGGGGCGCGCTGAGGGCCGCCGAGTTCGCGGCGCACGCGTCGCCCGGGTTGTATGGAATGGAAGACGTGCTCACGAAGCGCTGAGGTGCTGAAGGGCGGACGTGCCGAGGTTCGTCGTTGTCCGTCTGAACTTCGGCACGGCAGCACCTCCCCTGCGCAACCCCCTCCCGCCTAGGCTTTTGCTTGACCCTGCCTCCCCCCGGTGCTTTACTGGCCGCACCCCATCAACGAGGTGGCGCCCGTGCCAGAACCCGGGAAGACCCTCACCAAGAACGACATCGTGCGGACGCTGGCGGAGAAACACCGCCTCGAGATCGCCTCCACCCGGCGGGTGGTCCAGGGCACGCTCGACATGATCGTCGATTCACTATTGCGCGGCGACCGCGTGGAGCTGCGCAACTTCGGGGTCTTCGAGGTGGTGGATCGCGCGGCGCGCATCGCGCGCAATCCCAAGGCGACCTCCCAGGAGGTCTACATTCCCAAGCGCAAGATGGTGAGATTCTCCCAGGGCCGCATCATGGAGGAGAAGATCACCGAGCCGAGCATGCGGGGCGGCATCCAGCCGGTCCGCCGCAACCGTCCCGCCGACGGCGGGACCCAGGGCCCCGGAACCCATGAACCTCCACGAGTATCAGACCAAGCAGGTCCTCGCTAAATACGGCATCCCGACGCTCGCCGGGCGCGTCGCCGAATCCCCCGAACAGGCGGCGGAGGCGTATCGCGCGATCGGGAGCGCCGTGGCGATCGTCAAGGCGCAGATCCACGCCGGCGGCCGCGGGAAGGGCGGGGGCGTCAAGCTCGTGCGCAGCGCCGACGAGGCGCGCGACGTCGCCCTGAAGCTCCTCGGCCGGTCGCTGGTCACCCCCCAGACGGGCCCCCAGGGCCGCATCGTCCGCAAGGTCCTCGTCGAGGCGGGCTGCGACATCGGCCGCGAGCTCTACCTCGGGTGCGTCCTCGACCGCCGCCTCGGCCAGCCCGTCCTCATGGCGTCGAAGCAGGGCGGCATGGAGATCGAGGAGGTCGCGGCGCGCGATCCGGCCGCGATCCTCAAGCAGCCCATCGACGTGGGCTACGGGCTCCAGCCGTTCCAGGGCCGCGCGCTCGGATTCGGGCTCGGGCTGGAGGGCGACACGTTCAAGGCGTTCACCGCGATGGCCGCCGCCGTCGCCCGGATGTTCATCCAGTGCGACTGCAGCCTCCTCGAGATCAACCCGCTCGTCGTCACGAAGGAGGGCGGGATCGTCGCGCTCGACGGCAAGATGGGGATCGACGACCGCGCCCTCGACCTGAAGAAGCAGCCCGAGCTCGAGGCGATGCGCGACGTCCACGAGGAGGACCCGATCGAGCACGAGGCCGCGAGCTACGGCCTCAACTACGTCTCGATGGAGGGCACGATCGGCTGCATGGTCAACGGCGCGGGCCTCGCCATGTCGACGATGGACATCATCAAGCTCGCGGGCGGATCGCCGGCCAACTTCCTCGACGTGGGCGGCGGCGCGAACAAGGACCAGGTGAAAAAAGCCTTCAAGCTCCTCCTCGCGAACCCGACCGTGAAGGCGGTCCTCATCAACATCTTCGGCGGCATCCTGAAATGCGACGTGCTCGCGCAGGGGATCGTCGACGCCGTGAAGGAGATCCACGTCGCCATCCCCATCGTGGTGCGCCTCGAGGGCACGAACGTCGACGCGGGCCGGAAGATCCTGGGCGAATCGGGTTTGAAAATCATCAGCGCGGCGGACATGGCCGACGCCGCGCAGAAAGTGATTGCCGCCGCCCAATGAGCATTCTCGTCGACAAGAACACGAAGGTCCTGGTGCAGGGGATCACCGGGAGCGCCGGCGGATTCCACGCCAAGGCGATGATGGAGTACGGCACGCAGGTCGTGGGCGGAGTCACGCCCGGCAAGGGCGGGCAGACCTGGGAAGGAAAGGTCCCCGTCTTCAACTCGTGCGACGAGGCGGTCCGCGAGACGGGCGCGACGGCGAGCGTCTGCTTCGTGCCCGGGATCGCGGCCGCGGACAGCGTGATGGAAGCCGCCGCGGCGGGGATCCCGCTCGTCGTCTGCATCACGGAAGGCATCTCGATCATGGACGAGTGCCGCCTCCGCGCGTTCCTCCGGCGGACGTCCACGCGGATGATCGGCCCCAACTGCCCGGGGATCATCACGCCCGGCCAGACGAAGCTCGGGATCATGCCGGGCTACATCCACAAGCCGGGCGACATCGGCGTCGTCTCGCGCAGCGGCACGCTGACGTACGAGATCGTGTGGCAACTGTCGAGCCTCGGGCTCGGCCAGTCGACGTGCGTCGGCATCGGCGGCGACCCCGTGCAGGGGACCGATTTCATCGACACGCTCAAGCTCTTCGCCTCGGATCCCGGCACGCGGGCCATCGTGATGGCCGGTGAGATCGGCGGCACGATGGAGGAGGAGGCCGCGGCGTACATCCGCGACCACGTCGGGAAGCCGGTGGTCGCGTTCGTCGGCGGCCAGACGGCGCCCCCCGGCAAGCGGATGGGCCACGCCGGCGCGATCATCCAGGGAGGCAAGGGGACGGCCGAGGAGAAGTACAAGGCGCTCCGCGCCGCGGGCGTCACCTGCGTCATCAGCCCGGCCGAGATCGGGGCCGCCATGAAGAAG
>DASRJF010000422.1:0-5242 GCA_035649615.1 Planctomycetota bacterium
TGCGCGTGACGATGCGAACACGGACCCACCCGAGGTGGACGAGACGCTGCCGGCACCGTGCACGACCGGGGCGCAGATGCACCTGACAGAGGCCGGCGGCCCGCCCGTTGCTTCCCTTCCCGAGGAGTTGCGTACCGCGCACCCGGGAGTCACATCGTGCAGCATCCGCCGGTCATCCCCCGGCCGTCCAGGGCTGCCTTCCAGGCCAGCCGGCGGCCGGCGCCCGCGGCGACTCTCGTCACGCGCCTGCAGCAGCTGAGCAGGATCCTGCGGCCCACTCCGCACGTGCCTCTGGCCGTGGACGGCATGCACCTGTTCGCCAAGCTCGAGTACGTGAACCCGGTCGGCAGCGTCAAGGACCGCCCGGCCTTCTGGATTCTCAAGCGGGCGGCCGAGCGCGGCGAGATCTGCGAGGAGACGACGGTGATCGAGTCCTCGTCGGGGAACTTCGCCTCGGCGCTGGCCACCTTCACGCGCCTGATCGGCCTGCGCTTCATCCCCGTGATCGACCCCAACATCTCCGCCACCTATGAGTCGTTCCTCCGGCGCGTCTGTCCCACGGTGGTGAAAGTGGAGAAGCGCGACGACACGGGCGGATTCCTGAAGACCCGGCTCGAAATGGTGGAGCACCTGTGCGCCACCGTGCCCCACGCGTTCTGGCCGAACCAGTACGGGAATCCCGACGCCCTGGAGGCCCACTACGAGCTCACGGGGGCGGAGATCTGCGCCGACTTCGAATCGCTCGACTATGTCTTCATCGGCGTCAGCACCGGCGGAACGATCGCCGGAGTGTCCCGCCGGCTCAAGGAGCGATTTCCGAACGTCCGGGTCGTCGCCGCCGACGCCCGGGGCTCCGTCATCTTCGGGGACACACCCCGCCAGCGCCATATCCCGGGCGTCGGGTCGAGCATCGTCCCGCCGCTCGTGTCGCAGGCCGCGATCGACGACGTCGTCCTCATCTCCGAGCGGGAGACCGTGGCCGCGTGCCGGGAACTCCTGGCGTCCCACGGGCTGTTCGTGGGCGGCTCCAGCGGGACCGCCTTCGCCGCCGTGAAGCGGTACGCCGAGAAGCGGGGCGGGTGGCGGGCCACGCGGCCTCCCACGGTGCTGTTCCTGTGCGCGGACCGCGGGACGCCCTACCTCGACACGGTCTACGATCCGGCCTGGACGGCGAGGCTCGAGTGAACTTCGACCTGTCGATCATCAACGGCAAGACCGTGTCCGACATCATCCGCACCCATCGGGCGGAGTGCATCGACATCGTGCGGAACGCGTACCTGACGCATGCCGCCGGGCTGTCGGTCAACCCGGACAGCTACTTCCTGCGGTTTCCCGAGAAGCCCGACAGCCGGATCATCGCCCTGCCGGCCTACCTCGGGAACGGCTTCCACGTGGCCGGGCTGAAGTGGATCGCCAGCTTTCCCGGCAACGTCCGGCGGGGTTTTCCGCGCGCCTCGGCCGTGCTCGTGCTCAACGACTACGAGACCGGGTATCCCTTCGCCATCCTCGAGAGCTCGATCATTTCGGCCGCGAGGACGGCGGCCTCCGCCGTGCTGGCCGCGTACTGGATGAACGGGCAAACCCGCCGCGTGCCGTCGCTGGGCATCGTGGGCACCGGATTCATCGCGCGCTACGTCTACGACTTCCTCGTGGACACGGGATGGGAGATCCCGGACGTCCGGTTGTTCGACACGACGCCGGGCGAGAGCGAGAAATTCAAAGCCACCGCGTGCCGCGTGAACCGCCACTACTCGGTCCGGACCGTTCCGAAGGTGACGGAGCTCCTGACCGCCTCCGACCTGATCCTCTTCACGACCGTCGCGTCCACCCCGCACATCACCGACCCGAAGCTGTTCGATCACAATCCGCTGGTGCTCCATCTCTCGCTTCGCGATCTCGCGCCCGAGATCCTCCTCGCCTCCCAGAACGTCGTCGACGATGTCGAGCACGTGATGAAAGCGGACACGTCCCCCCACCTCGTCGAGCAGCGGACCGGGAACCGGGACTTCGTGACGGGCACGCTGGCCGAGATCATGCAGGGACGCCGGTCGGTGAACCGGAACCGCCCGGTCATCTTCTCCCCCTTCGGGTTGGGCGTGCTCGACATCGCGGTGGGCAAGTGGGTGTACGTCGAAGCCGTCGACTCCAACCGGGCCCTCCGCCTGTCGGACTTCTACTACGAGACCGTGCGATGACTACGACCACCTTGAACCCGGGCGTCCAGGCGGCCTTCGGCGAGGTGCTCGCCCAGGTGATGCATGTCGAACGGGTGCCGGTCGACAGCCATTTCTTCGAAAACCTCGGAGCCGATTCCCTGGTGATGGCCCATTTCTGCGCGCGCGTGAGGAAGCGGGGCGACCTGCCGCCGGTCTCGATGAAGGACATCTACGCGCATCCGACGATCCGGCGCCTGGCCGCGGCGGTTGCGAACCACGAGCCGGCCGCCCCCAAGGCGGCGAAGGCCCCCGCGAAGGATCCGCCGACGCCGACCCGCGCGTCGGAGTACGTCCTCTGCGGAGCGCTCCAGGTCCTGTTCTACTTCGGATACTCGTACCTGGCCGTGCTGGCCGGCATCGAAGGCTACGAGGTGATGGTCTCGGGATACGAGGGGGTCGAGAGCTACCTGAGGATCAGCCTGTTCAGCGGCCTGGCGCTCCTCTTCGCGTGCGCCGTTCCCGTCGCGGTGAAGTGGCTGCTCATCGGCCGCTGGAAACCCCATAGCCTCCGGATCTGGAGCCTTGCCTACGTCCGCTTCTGGATCGTCAAGAACCTGATCCGGATGAATCCCGTCGTGTACCTGTTCATGGGCACCCCCTGGTACGGCCTCTACCTGAGAGCGCTGGGCGCGAAGATCGGCCCCCGGGCCGTGATCCTGTCCAAGCGCATCCCCGTGTGCACGGATCTCCTCACGATCGGCGCGGGAACCGTGATCCGCCGCGAAGTGATCTTCAATTGCTTCCGCGCCCGGTCCGGGCGGATCGAAATCGGGCCGGTGACCCTCGGCCGCGACGTCTACGTCGGCGAAGGGTCCGTGCTCGACATCGACACGTCCATGGGCGACGGGACCCAGCTGGGCCACTCCTCCGCGCTGCTGAGCGGCCAGGCGGTGCCGGCCGGCGAGCGCTGGCACGGGTCTCCGGCCCAGCCCACGGAAACGAACTACGCCAGGGTCGCGCCCGCCCCGTGCGGCACATGGCGTCGAGTCAAGTCCGCCTCCCTCCTCCTGTTCGGCATCCTTTTCCTGTGGGCGCCGCTGGCGGAGGGAGGAGTCACCCTCCTGTACCTCGGCGTGTCGGCGCTGGTCCGGTGGCTGGACCCCGCCGTGCGGGCCGCCGGCGAGGTGTTGACCCTTCGGGGCCTGTTCTTTGAAGCGCTGTTTTTCTCGTTCGCGCTCTTCTTCGGGGCGATGCTCGTCAGCTTCCTGGCCGTCGGCATCGTTCCCCGCACGCTGGGCCGGTTCATCAAGCCGGACCAGGTCTATCCGCTGTACGGCTTCCACCACAAGGTGCACCGCGTCATCGACGCGCTCGGCCGGTCGGAGTACCTCCCGCTTCTCTTCGGCGACAGCTCCTATGTCGTCCGCTTCCTGGAGTGGGCGGGATGGCGCCTGAGGCCCTTCGAGCAGACCGGATCGAACTTCGGAAGCGAGATGGTGACCTCGAGTCCCCTGCTCACGTCCGTCGGTCGCGGAACGATGGTCGCCGACGGGCTGAACGTGGTGAACGACGAGGTGTCGAGCACGTCCTTCAAAGTCTCCAGGGTGACCATCGGGGCCCGCAGCTTCATCGGCAACGACGTCACCTTCCCCGCGGGAGCGGCGACGGGCGACAACTGCCTCTTCGCGCTCAAGACCATGGTGCCGATTGACGGCCCGGTCCGTGAAGGGGTGGGCCTGCTCGGCTCGCCTCCGTTCGAGATTCCGCGGTCCGTCGAGCGCGACAGCCAGTTCGACCACCTGCGCACGGGTGAGGCGTTGCGCCGGGGCCTGGCCGCGAAGAACCGGTTCAACCTCCGGACCATGGGCCTCTTCCTGCTGACGCGGTGGATGGGCGTCTTCATCGTCGCGGTCATCGACCTGGCCGCGATCGAGCTCTTCTACGACGTCTGGCACCACGCGCTCATGGCCGGGCTGTTCGCGCTCAGCGGCATCGTGGCCGCGGTCTACTACGCGGCGGTCGAGGGCTTCTTCGAGAAGATCAGCCCGCCGCCGCCGGCCATCTGCTCCATCTACGACTCCCGGTTCTGGTGGGTCGAACGCATCTGGAAGCTGCATCCGTTCCACTTCTTCCACCTCTTCAACGGCACGCCGTTCAAGACCTTGCTCTGGCGGATCATCGGCATCCGCATGGGCCGGAGGGTGTTCGACGACGGCGTGTACGTCTCCGAGCCGACGCTGACCACCTTCGGGGAAGAGTGCGTCTTCAACGAGCGAAGCAAGATCCAGTGCGAGTCGCAGGAGGACGGCACCTTCAAGTCGGGTCGGACCACGATCGGCGCGCGCTGCGCCGTCGGGGTCGGCGCCCTCGTCCACTACGGCGTGACGATGGGAGACGGCGCCGTGCTCGCGGCGGACTCCTTCCTCATGAAGGGGGAGTACGTCCCGCCGGGTGCGCACTGGGGCGGCAACCCTGCGAGGGAGACCTGAGATGCGCGGGTTCGCGGCGATCCCGCGGTGGACCACGAAGCCCGTTCCCGGCGTGGGCACGCACGTGGCGAAGGCCCCCGCCGATCTCATGGCGACGTTGCGCGGGCTGGCGGAGGAGCTCGGCGTGCCGCTCGGCTCGGTGCTGCTGACGGCTCACGCCAAGGTGCTCGTCGCGCTCTCGGGCGAGTCCGACGTGTGCACCGGGTACGCGCCGGGGGCCGAGCCCCCGCTGCCCCTCAGGATCACGCTCCGACCCGGGTCGTGGCGGGAGGCGCTGCTGGGGACGGCTCGAGCCCAGTCTGCGTTGCAGCCCGACGGCAGGTCTCCGGCCGACGGCCTCGACCGCGAGCCGACCGGGCCGTCGTTCGAGACCGTGTTCCAGCTCGGTCAGGGCGGCGGGGAGCTCGCCGACGGAATCGTGCTGCACGTTCTCGTCAAAGGCGTCGTCAACGGCGGCGTCGGGGGACACGACGGGTGCGAGCTGGAGGTCCGCTACAGGACCGACGTGCTGGACGACGCGTGCGCCGCGCGGATCGCCGGCTATCACGTCAGCGCGCTGTCGTCGATCGCCGCCGATCCCGACGCCGACCACGGGCG
>DASRJF010000423.1:0-10785 GCA_035649615.1 Planctomycetota bacterium
CCCCTGTTCCGGGTAGACTTTGCTTTCATGCTCGATTTCCTGTTCAGTCTCCGCCTGTGGCAGCTGGCCCTGCTGCTGAACGTCGTCCTGTGCGGGTTCTCGGTGATCTGCGTCTGGGCCTACCGGCGTTGGGTGCTTCCCGGGATGCGCTTCGGGCCCGGGGACTCCGAGTATTCCGGAGCCGTCACGCAGTCGATCATGGTCTGCTACGGCCTCATCGCCGCCCTCACGGCCGTCAAGGTGTGGGACCGCTACGGCCAGGTGGCGGAAGTCGCATCGTCCGAAGCGACCTCGCTCTCGACGCTCTGGCGCGACTTGGGCGGGTATCCGTCGCCCACGCGGGAGAAGCTGCAAGGCCACCTGCGCGCCTACACCGACCAGGTGATCCGGCGAGCCTGGCCCGAGATGCAGGCGGGCCGGGTCCCGAAGGAAGGAGTTCACATGATCGACGACTTCCAGAGGGACTTGTTCGCCTTCGAGCCCGTCACTGAAACCCACAAGTTGATCCACGCGGAGACGCTCCAGGCCTTCAACAAGATGGCCCACGACCGGAGGAGGCGGGTCGATGCGGCGACGACCGCGCTGCCGGACGTGCTGTGGGTGGTGCTCCTGCCGGGAGCGTTCTGCTGCATCCTCCTGTCGCTCTTCTACCGGATCGAGGAACCGAGGTTGCAGTACATCTGCACGGTCGGCCTCGCGGGCTTCATCGCGATGGTGCTCTTCGTGGTCTTCGCGCTCGACCGCCCGTTCGTCGGGGACATGGCGATCCAGCCGGATTCCTACCAGAGGGTGTTCGACCACCTGATGAAGCCGTAGTGAATTCCTGGCGGGCCCTGGTGTCGCATCCAACTTGATTCACCCGGTGGCCACGCGGTCCCTTCGGATGCGACACGGTCCCACGTTCCAAGTTCAAGGTTCAAGGTTCAAGGTTCGCCCCGGGTCCGAAGTCCAGCGTCGATGCGCATCGCCGGTTTCCCCTTCTCGTCCTCTTTTTTTCCTTCCGAAGCACTCCTCGAGCGCCTTGGACAGCATCTCCTGGTTCAACTTGTTCGTGTGGCCTTGCCCCTTGGAGTAGACTCCCCATCGCCATGAGAACTTGGCCCCGGCATCCCGTCATCTACGAGATCAACACTTGGGCTTGGGTGGCTGATCTCAGCCGCAAGCATCGGAAGCCCATCGACCTCGGTTCCGTCCCGGGGCAGGAGTGGGAGTCGATCGCCTCACGAGGTTTCGACGTCGTCTGGTTCATGGGCGTGTGGGAACGCAGTCCCTCGGGCACCGACATCTCGATGCGCAACAAGGGGCTCCTCGCGGATTTCGGGAAAGCCCTCCCCGACTTCGCGCCGCAGGACAATGTCGGGTCGCCCTACTGCGTGCGCCGCTACGTCGTTGACGCGCACCTGGGCGGCCCCGACGGACTCGCCGCGGCGCGACGCGTCCTGGCCCAGCGAGGACTGCGGCTGATCCTCGACTTCGTTCCAAATCATGTCGCGCCGGACCACCCGTGGGCCACCCGTCATCCCGAGTATTTCATCCAAGGGACGCCCGACGACCTGCGCCGGGAGCCGGCGTCGTTCCTCGACGTGGCGGGCCAGGTGATGGCCTGCGGACGGGACCCGTACTTCCCGGCGTGGCCCGACGTCCTTCAGCTCAATGCGTTCAACCCGGGTCTCCGCCGGGAAGCCATCGAGACGATCTCGCAAGTGGCCGACCAGTGCGATGGAATCCGCTGCGACATGGCCATGCTCCTGCTCAACTCCATCTTCGAGCGCACGTGGGGGGCTCGGGCCGGATCCCGGCCGGCCGCCGACTACTGGAAATCCGTGATTCCGGCGATCAAGTACAAGCACCCGGAGTTCAGGTTCATCGCCGAGGCGTACTGGGACCTCGAGTGGGAACTGCACCAGCAGGGCTTCGACTTCTGCTACGACAAGAAACTCTACGACCGCATGGAGCACGGGCCGGCCGAGAGCGTGCGGCAGCACCTGCTGGCCGACCTGGGGTACCAGGGACGCATGGTCCGGTTCATCGAAAACCACGACGAACCCCGGGCCGCGGCCGCGTTTCCGGACGGAAAAGGTCGCGCCGCGGCGGTCGCGATCCTTACGCTCCCGGGCGCGCGGCTCTTGCACGAGGGGCAGTTCGAGGGGTGGCGCGTCCGGCTGCCCGTCTTTCTCGCCCGCCGCCCCGCGGAGAAGACCGACCCCGATCTCGTCGCGTTCTACGGGCGCCTGCTGAAGGCGACCGGTCGAGACATCTTCCGCAACGGCGACTGGCGTCTCTGCGATCGCAGCGGCTGGCCGGACAACCAGACCTGCCGCAACATCCTGGCCTGGTGCTGGGTCAAGAATCCGGAGCGCGTCGTGGTGGTCGTGAACTATGGCCACACCCGCGCCCAGGCGCGCGTCCAGGTGCCGTGGGACGATCTTCGCGGCGGGCCCTGGCGCCTCGAGGATGGGATGACGGGGGAGGTGTTCGAACGGGAGGGTCGCGAAATGCGCGACAGCGGCCTGTACGTCGACCTCGCGCCGTGGCAATCCCACCTCTTCCAGGTCCGGGCCCGCTGATCCATGAGCGGCGCCGGCACCGACAAGAGTTTCGCGGGTTCGATTCCGAAGCTCTATGAGGAATACCTTGTTCCGCTGATCTTCGAGCCCTACGCCGCGGACCTGGCGAGCCGGCTGGCGTCGAGATCTCCGGCTCGCGTCCTCGAGATCGCGGCCGGCACGGGCGTCGTGACGCGGCGCCTGGCCTCCGTCCTGCCCGAATGGGTCTCGATCGTCGCCACGGACCTCAACCAATCGATGCTGGATCTGGCTTCCGCGATCGGGACCCGGCGCCCGGTGGAATGGCGTCAAGCGGACGCCCTGCGACTTCCCTTCCCGGACGGGACGTTTGACGCCGTCGTGTGCCAGTTCGGAGTCATGTTCTTCCCCGACAAGCCGAAGGCGTTTTCGGAGGCGCGCCGGGTGCTCAGGCCGGGAGGCGTTTTCGTTTTCAACGCGTGGGACCGGATCGAAGAAAACGAATTCGCCGACACCGTGACAACCGCGCTCGAGTCCGTGTTCCCCAAGGACCCGCCGCGCTTCCTGGCCCGCACCCCCCACGGCTATGGCGACTTGCCGACTATCGAACGGGACCTCGCCGGCGGTGGGTTCACAGCGCCGCCCCTCATCAGCACGGTCGCCGCGCGCAGCAGGGCCGTATCTCCCCGGGATCCGGCGGTCGCGTACTGCCAGGGAACGCCGCTCAGGAACGAGATCGAGGCGCGCGATGCGTCGCGGCTCGGGGAAGCCACCGACATCGCGGCGGAGGCCGTCGCCCGGAAGTTCGGGCGGGCCGGTGTCGACGGCAAGATCCAGGCGCACGTCGTCGCCATCGAAAACTGACGGCGTCAGACTTCAAGATTTTGAACCCGCCCCGAAAGGGCGCTCGAGGATTCGAGGTCCTCCATTCGCGGAGCCCCTCCGGGGTTTCAAGTCTGTCCGCCCCTCGGTCTAAGCCACAAGTAACCCGGCTCTCATCCTTCGTTAATGTGTCCGCGGCATGATCGTGGCGTGGGATCTCAAGCCATCAAAGACATGCTCTGGGCCTCCATCCTGTTCTCAGCTTCCTCCGTCTGCCAGGGCCAGGTCGAGACCCCCAAGCCGGAGGGCGGGGAGGAGTGGCGGTGGGTGAATCCGGGGGGGCGGCTTCGCCGGCCGGAGGCCGCCGAACCCCGGGCCAGCCTTCCGGTGACCTGGGAATTCCCGCCGCCTCTCCACTCCGAAGTCTCGTTCTCGAGTCCCGGGGCGCTCGACATGGTGTTCGGCGCGCCGGACGTCCTGGCCGGCGGCGCGATCCACGCCCTGTCGAGCCTCTTCCACGACGCGGGCTGCTTCGACGAGAGAGAAGAATCGCGTCGATCCATGGCGGTCCGGCTGACGGGGGCCGTCGATGTCGACGCGCCGGAGCGGCCGTTCGAGAGCTTCATGGAAGTGTTGTATGCCCGCGAAAGGAAGACTTTCTCCCGCTGGGGGGAGTCGACGCAGTCGACGCTGGCCGTCGAAGAAGGGGACGAGGACATCGACGGCGGCGTGTTCCTGCGCGATCAGCGCAAGGTGTTCGTCCATGCCCTCGGGCGGCGGTACCTCGGAAGGTACGGGGACGCCTTCAGCGACAACCTGCGCCGGGAGGCCTTCGATTTCTCCCGGTGGGAAGCGATCGATTTCGCGATCGGCCCCGCGTTCATCGGTGGCTATCTCTACCTGCGGGGATGGGACGGGGGGCTCCGCTGGGGGGACGTGGGCTGCCGCTTTCACCTCCAGCCTTTGGAACGCATCGAAGGGCACCTGCACAAGTCGAACGATATCCTGTTGTCGGCCGCGAGCCTGGAATTCTCGCTGGGCGGCATTCCCATCAAGGCCGTCGTTTCCGGCGGGGTTGTCGACGGCCGGCCGGCGTTCGATTTCATCGGCTTGGGCACGAGCGTCGGCATGGTCCGCAAGGCGATCAAGCTCGAGATGGATCCCTTGGAGTTCGAACGCTGATGAGCCGGGGCGCGGTCATCCGCTTACGGCCCTCCGCTTGATCGCATGGGCTGGAGTTTCGCATAGGTCAGCGATCGCCACAGCCATTCGATCGGGCCGAACTGGAATCGCCGCAGCCACCACACGCTCAGGGGAATCTGGATGAGCCAGAGGGTGATCGTGAGGAGCAGGCCGAGAGAAGGTCTGACCTGGCAGAAGAGGGCGAGGCCGTAGCTATAGAAGACAAAGGCACAAATGAGCGATTGAAGCAGATAGTTGCTGAGCGCCATCTGCCCGACCGACGCCAGGGGCGCCAACCGCCGACGCCAGGCCTCACCTCGAGCCAGGAGAACAATGGTCGAGGCATAGAACAAACTCATGGCTGGAGCGGCAAAGATCAAGCACGTCTTTCCCGCGTTCTGGAGGACCGACGCGGGTGAAGGATCGAACAATCCTCCCGCCGCAAACGCCGCGCTTCCCGCGACTCCGATCACCAACCCCCACCGTTGCACTCGCCGGATGAACGGGAGATGCGCGGAGACGTCGTGAAAGATCCGGCGCCGTCCGGCATACATTCCGAGCAGGAAGCCGATGAGGATATAGACGTCATCGATGCCCGGCACGACGAACCAGTGCAAGTCGTTCGCCCTGGATTCGACAATCTCCGCGTAGGTTCCGCTCGAGTAGAGGCTCCGGGTTTCTTCGATGTCCTGCTGATCTTCAGCCGTATCCGAGAGCGAGACCGGCGAGATCAAGTCCACCACCTCCGGGGTCTCCTGGCCGGTGATGGAGCAGTAGGTGGTGAAGCCGAAGAACAGCAATGGAATGCAGAAAAGGATGCCGGCCCAGACCAGCAGCGTCTTGGGCGCGCGGCGGAGGAAGAAAAGCAGGATGAGACCATCCTGGGCGTACGCGTGCAGGATGTCGCCATCCCACAAGAGCACGAAATGCGCCACGCCGATCAGCCACAAGACGCACAAGCGGCGCAGGTAGAGACGAAGAAATCCCTCTCCTCGCGCTTCCGCGCGCATCATCTGCACCGCCAGGCCCAGGCCAAAGAGGAAGGCGAAGAGGGTGATGAACTGCTGGTCCGCGAAGAAGAGGATCAGCGTTTCCACGGTCCGATCAAGCAGGTTTGGCCACAGCGCGTGCGCGGGCAGACCTTCAGGCAAGCTGAACCATTGCATGTTGACGATGAGGATTCCAAGGATCGCCACGCCGCGCAGGATGTCCATGGCCTCGACGCGCTCCTGGTCGGGGACCGGCCCGGCCGGCCGCGATGAAGCCGTCGTTAACTCCCGGGCGGCCACGACCGTGGACATGGTTCAGGGCCGTCCTTTCTAAAAAGCGGCGTCGACGAAGACAGTGGACAAATTCCACGGGTGCTGGCTGAGGGACCAGCCGGTGCCCTCAACGGCGACCGCTCCGACATAGCCTGGAGCCGGCCGCAGCGTATGGAGCGACCACGCCCCGTTCAGCTGGGATACGGAAAAGCTCGCCGGCGGGATCTCGAAACCTTCGCCCCGGGCCTTCATGTACGCTTCCTTCTGGGTCCAGCAACCGAGAAAACTTTCGGCGTAGAGGTGGCTGGGCACCCCGTTCAAGTCGTCGATTTCGGCCGCCGAGAAGAAGCTCCACGCGATTTCCGGGTAGTCGGATCCCTCGCGGGCGCGTTCGACGTCAACGCCGACGTCGGCGTCGGCCGCGATGGCGATCAAGGCGAGATCGCCCGAGTGGGAGAGATTGAACTTGAGCCGGCCGCCCAGTCCAGGGCCCAGGCCGGGCTTGCCGAACGCGTTGTGGATGAAGCGGATGTCGCCGGGGCGCGTCCCGACATAGCGTCCCAGCAAGTCTCGCAGGGCCCCGTGGGCGACCACGAAGCGCCGCCGGTCGCGATCGAATCGGAAACGCGCGCTCCGGAACCGTTCCTCAGGCGAGAGCGTCGCGTACAGGCGCTCGGCCAGGTCGCGCGGAACGTCCAGGCGGACGCACCACGTGTGCACTTCCTTGGACGCCAGGTTCGGAATCATCAGCAGACGCTCACGCGCAAGGGGTCGGCCAGCCCGACCACCACGTCGCGGGGCCCCTCGAACGGTTCCCGGGCATGCGCGGTGCGGACGTTGTCCACCAGCAGCAGGTCGCCGGCCTGCCACGGCTCGCGCACGGTGTTCTTGTCGTACGCCTGGTTGATCGCCTGGACGATGTCGGGGCCGACGGGATCGCCGTTGCCGAAGCGCGTGTTGAACGGCAACCCGTCCTCGCCGTACACCTCCACGAGGTACTCGCGCAGCTCGGGGGCCATCGTCCACTCGTTCAGGAACGCGACCTGGTTGAACCAGCACCGGCGGCCCGTGGGCGGGTGCAGCACGACGGCGCGGCGGCGCTGTCGCGTGCGCAGGGCTCCGCCGTCCCTCCACTCGAACTCGATCGCGTGGGCCCTGCAATACCGCTCGATGGCGCCCCGGTCATCGGTGCCGAAGGCCTCCGCGAGCGTCGCCCCGATCTCGTCGTTGTAGTTGCGGGTCAGGATCCAGCCCTCCCGCTCGAAGCGCCCGACCAGGTCGGAGGGCAGCGCCTCCAGCACCGCCGAGGCGTCGGCCACCGGCGTCGCGCCTCCCTTGGTCGGCGCCTGGAGGCACGCGAACAGCATGAGGCGGGGAGGCTCGATCGCGTAGCTGAGCTCGTGGTGCATGCACATCGGCTGGTTGGGCGGCCACTTCGAGGAGGAGTAGACGCGCTCGGAGTGGCGTTGCCGGGGCGTGAAGGCCTCGGTTTCGATCATCAGGTTGCCCAGCCCGCGGAACACCGACTCCGCTTCGGCCGCGCTGGAGAGGCCGAGACCGCGCACCAGGAGCGACCCGTGCTCGGCGACGAAGGGCCGCACCTTGGTCTTGTTCTCGGCCGCCCAGCGCGCCGGATCGCCGCCCCCTCCGGCCCACAACACCATCGGCTTGCCGGGGCGATCTTCGACCTTGAGGAGCGACATCGTCGGAGATTTCTTCATGTCGTGCTCCTTGTCGCGCCGGTCTCGGTGAGGAGCGTCGCCTGGTCGGCGAGAACGGGGTGAGCCGTGAGATCCTTGAAGGACACCGCCCGGCCCAGGGCGATCGCCAGCTTCAGCACGGACAGCGACGTGCCGCCCAGGTCGAAGAAGTTGTCCCGCCGGCCGACCTGGTCCCGCGGGATGCCGAGCACCTCCGCCCACGCGGCGGCCAGTCGTCGTTCGGCGTCCGTGCCCGGCCCTTCATGCTTCCCGTCGCCGTCCTCGAGTCCTCCGGCGAGCGCCGTCAGCGCTTTCCGGTCCGTCTTGCCGTTGTCCGTGAGCGGCAGCGTCTCCCGCCAATGGATGGACGAGGGCACCATGTACGCCGGCAGCGAGCGCCCGAGGCTCTCCCGCATCTCCGCGGGATCGAGCGGCCGGTCTCCCGAATAGAAGGCCACGAGCTGCTTGCCGTGGCCCGGGCGCTCGGTGACCACGACCGCGCCCTCGCGCACGCCCGGCAGTTTCAGCAGCCGGTTCACGATCTCGCCGATCTCGATCCTGAAGCCGCTGATCTTGACCTGGGAATCCCGGCGGCCGAGGAACTCCAGCTTGCCGTCGGGCCGCCACCGGCCGTAATCCCCGCTCCGGTACAGGCGCCCGCCCGCTCGAAACGGGTCGGGAAGGAAGGCGAGCGCGGTGCGCTCGGGATCGTTGATATACCCGCGGCCGACGCACACCCCGGAAAAGACGATCTCGCCGGGATCGCCGAGCGGCACCGGCCGGAGGTCCTCGTCCATGACGAAGATGCGCACGTTGTTGACGGGACGGCCCAGCGGAACGGTCTCGCCGTCCGGCGGGCGGTCCATGATCTCGTGGTTGGTGTCGTCCGAGGTCTCGGTCAGCCCGTACGCGTTCACCAGCTTGATCCGGGGCTGGACGGCGAACCAGCGCTCCGCCAGTTCCTTCGCCAGGGCTTCGCCCGTGGCGGACACGAAACGCAGGTCCTTCAACTCGCGCGGGTGCCGGGCCAGGGAGGAGACGAGGACTTCGAGGTACGACGGCACGACCTGCATCACGTTCACCCGTTCCTCGATGATCCGATCGATGAACCGCTTCGCGTCGAGGATGGTCTCCTGCTCGATGACCAGCGTCCGACCGCCGACCAGCAGCGCGGACATCAATTGCCAGAGAGAAATGTCGAAGCACTGGGGCGCCGTCTGGGCTACGACCGTCTCCGCGCCGATCTGCAGGTCATCGATCTTCGCGAAGAGGTGGTTGAGGAACCCCGCGTGTTCGCACATCGCGCCCTTGGGCTCGCCGGTGGATCCGGATGTGAAGTAGATGTACGCGAGCTGGTCGGGCGCGATGGCAATTCCCGGATCCGCGTCGGAATGGCCCTCCTGCAGCGCCGCGTCGATCAGGAGCTTCTGCGCCCCGGGGACCGAGGCGAGCGCCGGGTCGAGATTGGCGGTGCGGCCGCGCTCGGTGAGCAGGAGCCGGCAGCCCGCCCGGGTGAGCGTTCGGGCGATGCGGTCGACGGGGAAACCGGGCTCGACCGGCAAGTACGCGCCGCCCGCCTTGAAGACCGCGAGCACCGCGGTCATCCAGTCGAGGTTCCGCTCGGTCACCACGCCCACGACCCCTTCCCGGGCGAGGCCGCGGACCAGGAGGGCCTGGGCCACGCGATTGGCTCGGGCATTGAGCTCCCGGTAGGTGAGGCGCAGGTTGCCGTGGACGGCCGCGATGTCGTCGGGGCGCGTCCGGGCTTGCTCCTCGAAAAGCTCATGGGCGCGGCGGTCGGGCAGGGGCCGGCTCGCGCCCGAGACCATTCCATGAAGCCCGCTCATCTCACAGCTCCCTCGCCGGGTTTCCACCCCAGCGCGCGCGCGGCGGGACGTCCTCACCCTTCATGAGGAACGCGTCGGCCGCGAGCTGCGAGCCGTCTCCCATCGTCACGCCGTAGTGCACGACGGCGCCGGTCCCGATCGTGCAGCCCGCGCCCAGCTTGCTGGGGCCGGACTTGTACGTGCCGTCCTCCTGCGACTCGCACTGGATCTTGCTCCGCTCGTTGAAGACGCTCTCGTCCCCGACCGTGGTCAGCATCGGCTCGGAGATGTACACGCCGTCGTCGAACACCCGCTTCCCGATGCGGACGCCGATGATCCGCCAGAGCCACGTCTTGAACGGCGTGCCGTTGAAGAGGTGGAAGAAGTGGAACGGGTGCAGCTTCCAGAGGCGCTCGACCCACCAGAACCGCCGGTCGTAGATGGAGCAGATGGCCGGCGGCAGCGGGGTGAACTTCTCGAAGGCGCCCTCGACCGCCGCGTAGTAGACCGCGGCCGCGACGCCGCTCAGCGCGATCATCCCGGCCATGACCGCGTGTCCGCAGACGTCGTAGAAGAGCTCGATGGCGGCCAGGTCGATCACCGCGACGAGGAAGACGCCCACCCACCGCGTGAGCAGGAAGAGGCCCATCGTCCTGAGGTTGAACCGGTTCTTCGCGGCGAGCGCGACGCGCCTCGCCTCGCCCGACCGCAGGTGATCGAACCGGCTGTCGCGCTCAACGGACCGCGGGATCTCGAACGGCGGCGAGCCGAGCAGGCCCACCCCTTCGCGCACCGGACCGTCGATCGGCACCATCACCTTGAGCGCGAGCAGGCAGTTGTCGCCCGTCGCCGCTCCTGCGGGGACCGTGACGTCGTTGCCGAGGAAGTTGCGCGTCCCGATCGCCACCCGGGACACCTTGAAGGACGTGCTCGACACCTCTTCGTTCACCACGTTCAGCCCGTCGGCGACCATCGTCCCGCGGCCGACGGACGTGAGCAGGGGATTCGAGGTCACCATCTCGCTGCCGAAGTTCGATCCGGTCTGCTCCACGGGCCTCAGGCGCCACCCCGCCCATTCCAGGTAGCGGACGACATAGGAGCTGTCGCCGAAAAGCAGCGGAAGGAACTCGCTGCGGCCCAGCTTGTCGATGATCCGGTGAATCCGATAGTGGATGCCGTACAGCGGATAGACCCTGTCCGGCACGAGGAACCGGCCCAAGAGGCGGGGAACCGTGCCGACGACCAGGAGGCCGACGAGCAACGCTCCGAAAAAGAAGACGACCGAGAAGACCAGCGATTCGATGAACAGGCCGCGGATCGTCAACACGCCGGCGGCATGCGAGGCGGGATCGAGAAGGGAGACGAGCGCCGACACCCCGACGAAGACGAGACTGACCACGCCTTCGACGATCGGAGCCCACAGGAAGAGGATGCCTACCAGCGTGAACGTGGCCGACGCGGCCCGGCG
>DASRJF010000424.1:0-3699 GCA_035649615.1 Planctomycetota bacterium
GGCACCTCCCACCCCAGGCTTCTCAAGCCGCCGACGAACGTGTCGCGGCGCTTCCGGTACATCTCCCGGATCGCCTTCATGTCCCCCTCGCCCTTGTCGAGGACCGTCGCGACGGCCTTCTGGAACGCCATGAACTGGCCGCTGTCGCAGTTCGCCTTGAACCCGCGCAGGTGCTCGACGACCTCCGCGTTGCCCGCGACCCACGCGACGCGCCATCCCGCCATCGAGAAGGTCTTCGTCATCGAGTGGACCGCGACGCCGACCTCCTTCGCGCCGGGCGTCTCGAGGAAGGACGGCGGCGCCTCCTCGTAGTAGAGCTCCGCGTACGCCTCGTCGCTGACGACGATCGTCCCGTGCTTCCGGGCGAACGCGACGCACTTCGCGTAAAACTCGCGGGTCGCGGTCGCTCCCGTCGGGTTGTTCGGGTAATTCACGTACAGGATCTTCGCGCGGGACGCGACGTCGTTCGGAATCGCGTCGAGGTCGGGCAGGAACCCGTTCGACTTCTTGAGGGGCATGACGACCGGCTCGCACAGGGCGAAGACCGAGCCGGAGCGGTACGGGGGATAGCCGGGCTCGGGGATGAGGATGACGTCGCCGGGGTTCGTGAGCGCGAGCGGCGCGTGGGCGATGAGCTCCTTGGAGCCGACGCCGAGGCAGACTTCCTTCGGCTCCAGGGCGACGTGGTAGCGCTTCTTGAACCAGCGGCAGACCGACGACCGGAACTCCTCCGTGCCCTGCGTGGAGGAGTACTGGTGGATGCCGGGCTCGCCCATCACCTCGACGAGGCGGTCGGTCAGGAGGCGCGGCGGCGGCTGGTCGGGGTCGCCGATCCCGAGGTTGATGATGTCCTGGCCCGCCTTCTCGAGGGCGGCGCGCTTGCGCTCGAACTCCGCGAAGAGGTAGGGAGGGAGCCGCTTCATGCGGTCCGAGGAATCGAAGCTCATGCGAGTCCGTCTCTGGCTTGAAGCTTGGAGCTTGAAGCTTGAAGCTGACCTACCGCTTCGAGTACTGGACGCCCCGTCGCGCGCCGCGGAGGCCGTACTTCTTGCGCTCCTTCATGCGCGGATCGCGGGTCAGCAGCCGCTCCAGGCGGAGCTTGGGCTCGAGGGAGGGGTCGGCCTTCATCAGGGCGCGGGCGATGCCCAGCCGGACGGCGCCGGCCTGGCCGGAGAGGCCTCCGCCGGTGCACGTGATGAAGAGATCGAAGCGCCCCGTGGCGCGGGCGTGGTAGATGGGCTCGACGGCGTTGTTGCGGTCCTGTTCCGTCAGGAAGTACTTGTCGAGGGCGCGGCGGTTGATCGTGATGAGCCCGGTGCCCGGCGCGATGCGGACGCGCGCGATGGCGGTCTTCCGCCGTCCGGTTCCCCACAGGTAGTTCTTCGCGTCGGCCATCTACGTGATCTCCAGCGGCTGGGGATTCTGCGCCTGGTGCGGGTGCTCCGCGCCGGCGTACACCTTGAGCTTGAAGATCTGCCGGCGCCCGAGCGTGCCGCGCGGGAGCATGTCGAGCACCGCGTGGCGGATCACTTCCTCCGGGGCCTTGGCGAGGCGCGTCTTGAGGGGCGTCTCCTTCTGGCCGCCCGGGTAGCGCGAGAAGGTCTTGTAGACCTTCTGGTCGAGCTTCCGGCCGGTGACCTTGATTTTCGGGGCGTTCAGGACGACGACGAAGTCGCCCGTGTCCAGGAAGGGCGTGTAGGTGGGCTTGTGCTTGCCCATGAGAATCATCGCGACGCGGGTCGCCAGCCGGCCGAGGATCTTGTCGGTGGCGTCGACGACGTACCAGGACTTCTGGTGCGTCTTCGCGCTCGCGACAAACGAGATCTGTTTCTGGCCACGCATGGGAGCGGAAACTATATCAACGCCTCAAACCCAAGTCAACCGCGCCAAGATGCATCCAGCATCCGGCATCCGGGGGAAATCACGGGCGTCGGAGGGCGAAGGCGAGATCGACGAGCAGGACCGCCAGCCAGGCCGCCGCGAAATAGACGGCCGTCCGGTCGCCCGTGACGAGCGCCGCGGCAAACCAAGGCGCCCCCGCGGTGCCGATGACCAGGATCGTGGCGAAGCGCGACCCGCCGGAGGGACGCGACGTCGCCGGCAGCGCGGACAGGGGGATGCGGACGGGCTCGTCGTGGAGGACGACCTCGTCTCCCGGGTCAGGATCGGCAAAGGGAGGAACCGGTCCCCCTACTCCTGGGCGTCCCTCTTCCGCGGGAGCAGCTCTTTCTGGCATTGGGGGCATTTCCCGGGTTTTTCGAGGACGACCTCCTTATGCTCGGGACACGCGAACACCGCCTCCGGAATCGCGCGCGCCTCCAGCGGGATGCCGCACTTGGGGCACGACCCCGGCGCCGAGCGCACCACCCCGTCCTTCTGGCAGGCCCACTCCAGGACTTTGGAGATTTCCTTGAGCCAGTCCGACCAGGCTCCGTACTGGGGATCGGCGTCCACGCGGCCCGTGATGAGCTTCAGCGCATAATGGGCCCGCTCCACGACGCCCGTCTCGCCGTCCTTGAGCCGCTCGATGAGTTCCGGCACCGCCTTCTTCGCGGCGGGCCCGTAGCCGCCGAGCACGCGCGCGGCGTTGCCCCGGACGAGCGGCGACTCGTCCGACAGGGCTTCCCGGGACAGGAACTCGATCGAGTCGGTATCCTGGATCATGCCCAGGGCGAGCACGGCCTCGTTCCGGACGCCGATGTCGGAGTCGTCCCGGGCGAGCTCCGTGATCCGCCGGATCGCGTACTTGGACGGCTTCCGGTCGGGCTTGGAGAGCAGCTTGATCGCGAAGAGGGAGGCCTGGCGGCAGTAGAGGTCCACATCGAGGAGCAGCGCCTCGATCTTGTCCATGGGGACCTGCGGGGGATTGAGGATGCCGATCGCGGCAGAGGCGGTCCCCCGGACCGCGGCCACGGGATCCGCGAGGTGCTTCTCGATGTGCGCGACCGCTTCCGGCCGCTGCGAGAACCCGAGCGCCGACACGGCGAGCTCGCGGACGTGGGCGTCCTCCTCGGAGGAGGCGCGCTGGACGATCGAGTCGTACCGCTTGTCGATCTGGAGCTTCAATTTGTACGCCAGCTCCATCTGGGCGCCGCGCGACTCGCGCCCCCCGTCGAGCGCGACCGCATATTCCGAGCGGCGGAGCTCGAGCCAGTCGTAGAAATCGAGCTCGCCGACCTTCGACTCATCGGGCGGCGACGCGCAACCGGCGGCCAGGGACAGGACGGTCAGGACGAGACAGAATCTCATAGTCCCCCTTGAACGATCCAGGAGGCTGCGGGTTGGAGGGAGATTAACACCCCGACCGGATGGAGTCACTGGATGATTGTGGATCGTGGATGGTGGATTGCGGATGAGCCCGAATCGGAAACGACCAAGGGGATCCAACGATGGCCTGGCTCGTCCTCTTGATGCTGTTTCGCATGCCCGCGTGGACCACCCCCCTGCTCTCGATTTCGCTGGGGTCAGTCTCGTTCGTTCTCGCTACGCGAGCCGACCTTCGGCACCCCCCAATCTCCAATCGCCAATCCCAAATCGCCCTCCTTGACACCCCCAGCCACTCTCTCTAAAGTCTTCCAATTGAAGACGGTACCTGCCTCAACCGATAAGATCGTCGGCGAAGGCATCACGTTCGACGACGTCCTTCTGATCCCCCGCCGTTCGGCCGTCATCCCCACCGAAGTCGAAGTCACGACCCGC
>DASRJF010000425.1:0-11012 GCA_035649615.1 Planctomycetota bacterium
CTTGAGCGCGGCGTCCTTTTCCTCGAGCTGCTTCTTCGTGCCCTCGGCGCCCTTGCCGCAGTCGGCGTGGGCCTTGACCGCGTCGTCGCGCGCGATGGTCATGGCCTGGATCAGGTCGCCGCACTTCGCGTGGTTCTCGACGACCGACTTGCACGAGGTCTCGTGCTCCGTCAGGAGCTGGGTGTACATCTCCTTCCAGTTCGCCGACGCCGGCGGATCGTCCTTGGAGGTCGACTCCTCGGGCCACTCCCCGGCCGCGGCCTTGTGGCGGGCGCGCGCGAGTCCGTCGGCCGCCTGGCGGTCGCGGGGCATCGCGTCGAGCGCGCGGTTGTAGCAGCTTTCCGCTTCCGCGTACTCCTTGCGGCCGAGGTGGATCCACCCCAGCGCCTTCCACGCGGAAGCCTGTCCCGCGGGGCTGAGCGGGCCGTCCAGCGCCTCCTCGAGGAGCGTCACGGCCTTGGTCGCGTTCGTCCGCGCGGCGTCGAGGCCGCGGATCAGGTTGCCGAGGGACTCCTCGGTGAACCAGGGATCGTCGATTTCGTCGATGTAGTAGACCTGGACCCACGGGCGCGAATCGAAGGCGCTGCGCACGACGCCGCGGACGCGGACCGGGGTGTACTGCTCGATCGCGTACAGCGCGGTGACGGCCGGCGAATCGCCCGTGATGAAGAGCGTGGGGAGGGACCGCCCGCGGCCGCGCGCGTCCCACACCGCCGCGTCGGCGGGCCACACCGAGAAGGCTTTGAACTCGCCCTTGCGGAAGGGCGTATAGTAGGCCTGCCAGACGTTCTCGTCGCGGCGGTTGAAGATGGCGTCGAATTCAACGCCCGCGTCGGCTTGCGGATTGCGGACGATGTCGGAGAGCGACATGGGACGGAACTTGATCGAGGGGTCGACGTGGTAGTCGCGCCTCTCGAAACCCTCGGGCATCTGGCCGGCGAAGCCGCAGCCCGCCGAGAGACCGGCCGCGAGCGCCGCCACGAGCGTGACACGTCGCATAACTCTCCTCCCCATAGTGGCCCGTCCGCACCGCCTCGTTGAACGTGGATGGGATCCGGCGCGGGTTCTACTACTCTAACGCATGATTAATGCCAGTCAATGGAAATCCCGCCCTGAAGGTAAGCGAAGCGCATCCTTCGGGGCCCGCGGAGACCAACCGGCGGCGGGCCGGGGCGTTAAAACGGGGGTCTTGGAGGTTGCCCGAGGTGACCCGGTGAAAACAACGCGAGGTCGGGAATCCGGGGTCGCCCTGCTCCTGGCGCTCCTCGTGCTGACGATCCTCATCCTCCTCGTCGGGCAGATGGTCCTGGCCGGGGCCCACAACCGCTCGGTCTCCCGCAACGCCACGGCCGCGCTCCAGAATGAATTCGGGGTTCTCGCCGGTTACCGCCAGGCCCTCGTCCGGATCGAGGCGGACCACGACCGGACCCCGGACACGGACGCGCTCGACGACGTCTGGACCCCGGGGTTCGCCTTCGACCTGGGCTCCGCGCAGGTCTCCGGGAAGATCGTCGACGTCGAGCGCCGCTTCAACCTCTCCGGGCTCGTCAACGACGACGGCGAGGTGGTGCCCGAGGCGAGGGATCAACTGGTCCGGCTGATCCAGATCCTGGGCCACGAGGCGACGGAAAACGCGGAGCGGATCGTGGACTACGTCGACGCCGACACGAAGGGACCCTTCGAGGCCGGGGCCCGGAATTCGAAGCTGATGAACCTGCAGGAGCTGCAGCGGATCGAGGGGCTCAAGCGGGAGGTCCTGTTCGGGGACGGACAGCGGCGCGCCCTCCTTCCGTTCCTGACGGTCTGGCCCAAGGACGTCGGGATCAAGATCAATCCCAACACGGCGCCGTCGGAGGTGATCCAGTCGCTCGACGAGGACATGACCGCGCAGCGGGCGCAGGCGATCGTGGATTGGCGGTCGGCCGCGGGGGACGACGGGAGGCTGCGCGTCTTCAAGTCCAACGACGACCTGAAGCAGGTGACGGAATTGCCGAACGAGCTCATCACGCGGATCGCCGCCCGCCTCGCGTTCAAGGCCGGGGCGTACGAGATCCGGGTCGTGTCGAAGACTTTCGGGGTGGAGCGCAAGGAGCTGTACGTGGCCGCGTGGAAGGGGGGAGGCCCGCCGCCCGAAGGCGGCGCTCCCGATCCCCAGGCGAAGGGTTCGCTCGAACTCCTGGGTTCGATGCGCGAGCACGAGTACTTCGACTTGAAGCCCGACGACGAATAAGCTTTAAGCTCTAAGCTTTAAGCTTTAAGCCCGGCTTCTTCTGGCTTAGAGCTTAAAGCTGGCTTCAAACGTCGATCGTCATCCCTTCTTTCGCCGTGACGACGTCCATCTTCTTCGACAGCTTTTTCGCGATGGCCTTCGCGTTCTTCGTGATCTTGTCCATCGCGGCGTCCGGGTGCGTGGGCTCATGGTGGAAAAGGACGAGTCGCCGCACGGCGGCCTTGGCGGCCATCTCCACGACCTGCGTGAGCGAGCTGTGGCCCCACCCGCGCTTCTGGAGGTACTCCTCGTCGGTGTACTGCGCGTCCGCGACGACCAGGTCGAGCCCGCGCATGAATTCGACGACGCTCTTGTTGCAGCCGTCGATGAACGCGAGGCGGCGGCGGATCGCGGCGTCGGACGGGTCCCCCTTCTCGGCCATCACGTCATAGTAAGGTTCGTTGTCGCCGGTGTAGGCGCCGGAGCGGCCGCCGCGCTGGAACCGGTAGGCCAGCACCCGGATCGGGTGGTTCATCGACTTCGTGGAGAACTCGATGTCGCCGATCTTCCACGTCTGCTCCTCGATCTCGCGGAACTGCACCTTGGCCGCGAGCTCGACGCCGCGCACGGGAAAGTAGGCGTACTGCATCTGGAACATCATGGCTTCTTCCAGGGACTTGTCGAGCGCGCGGGGGCCGTAGACGATGACCTCGTTCGCCGGGTTGTAGATCGGCGTGAAGAAGGGAAAGCCCTGGATGTGGTCCCAGTGCGTGTGGCTCAGGAGGAGGTGGATCTTGAGCGGCCGCCGCTCGGCGGTCAGCTTGAGGCCGAGCTCGCGCAGGCCCGTGCCGCCGTCGAGGATGATGACTTCGTTCCCGCCGAGGAGCTGGAGGCAGGACGTGTTGCCGCCGTAGCGCATCGTGGCCGGGCCGGGGCAGGGAATGGAGCCGCGGACGCCCCAGAATCGGATCTGCAGTTTCTTCGCCACTGTGGGGGACAAGAATGTCCAGACTGCCGGAAGACGTCAAGACTGTCAAGGAGACGGGCACGCCCCACCTCCGCTCTCTTCCTGTTTCTGTCGATTCGTTCCTGTCGGAGCTGCGGTGGGCACGTCCGTTCGCGACTCCATCCGGGTATCGACATTCTTCCAGCCACATTCCACAATTTGCATATGAAGGTATCGGTCGTCCTGCTGGCCGCCGGCCTGGGGCGCCGGATGGGGGCTTCCAAGCCCAAGGCCTTCCTTTCCCTGGGGGGCCGGCCGCTCTTCAGCCACTCCCACCAGACGTTTCTCTCCATGAAGGAGATCCGCCAGGTCGTGCTGGTGGTGCCTCCCGGGATCGGGGTCGAGGGAGGAGTCATAGGTGGAGCCCGAAGGCAGGATTCCGTCCTCAGGGGGCTGCGGGAGGTCGATTCGGACGCGGATGTGGTCCTGATCCACGACGCGGCCCGCCCTTTCGTGACCCCGGAGGTGGTCCGGAGGGTGATCCGGGCCGCGATCCGGCATGGCGGGGCGGTTCCGGGGGTGCCCGTGCGGGACACGCTCAAGCGATTGGGCGCCAAGGGGTTTGTCTTGGACACCTTGGACCGGGAAGGCTTGTGGGCGATCCAGACGCCCCAGGGCTTCCGGAAGGGGATCCTGGAGGCCGCCTATGCGTCCGGGCATGGCCGGAGGGATGCCACGGATGACGCCCAGATCGTCGAACGGGCGGGGGGCCGGATCGCGATCGTGGACGGAAATCCGGAGAATTTCAAAATTACATCAAAGATCGATCTGGATCATGCCGAGGATTACCTGAGTCAGCGACAGCGCCCCCGGACGACACGGGGGACGCATGGCTTTCCGCCTCGCCGACCGAAGCTCCGAAGGAGCGAAGGCCGGCCGTGAGGCGGAGGCTTGTGACAATGGGGCATGGCGGCAAGCCGGCTCCCGATGGGAAGCGAAGAGCGTCCCGCGGGGGTCCGGAGGAACATTAAAGTTCTCTCATCAATTCCACTTGACTCCCTAATAATGCCGGTTAGACTTCTAGGAACATCAATCGCATCCGGGGAGAGGGAGACCGGTCCACATCCACGAAGTCCCGGCTCGAACGGTCTGCAGCCGTCGAGACGCGGTCGCGTCGCGGCGGAAACGATAGATTCCGGGAGAGGTTTCGGGTCCAGGTCGTACGGCGACTGAGAATGGAAAAAATTAGCTAGGAGGATTTCGGACATGAAGAAGTCTGCACTGTTGGCTCCCGCGCTGGTCGCGGCGATGGCCCTGTCGGCCGCCGCGCAGCAGGGAATTCAGACGAGCGCCGAGAACAAGGAGACCTTGAAGGTCACCGTGAGCGGCGGCTTCGACATCGACTGGGTGTTCCGCGGCAAGGAGCTGGTGACGATCCTGGGCGGCAGCGGAGATGACGAGGGTCGCATCGAATCGAACGCGAACCTGCGCTTCGACGTCGACCTGTCCAACAAGGTCAGCGTCATCATGAACCTGAAGACGGTCCGGTTGAACGGCGACTACTCCAACATCGGGCGGCTCGGGGACGGCGGCCAGAACGTCGAGCTGTGGGACCTGGCGGTCCGCATGCAGGAAGTGCTCGATCCGGCCATCACGATGCAGGTCGGCACGAACAACGATTTCATGTTCGACCTCCGCGGGAAGGGCTCCTCGCTCTTCTTCGCCCCGGGCTACGCCGGGACGTTCGGCGCCAACGACGGCGGCGTGCTGGATTACAACCAGGTGGCCGGCCTCGTCCTGTGGTACAACCGCGACGCGGCGCACTTCGCCATCGCGCTGCTCCCCGCCATCGACGAAGGCGGCTCGGCGTCGGAAGACGAAGCGGCCTACGCGGTGACCTTCTACTACGACCTCGAGAGCGTCGGCAAGGGCAGCCGCATCGGCGCCATCCTCGCGGTCGACACGCTGAGCGAGGCGGACGCGGGCGGCAACTCGTCGCAGATCATCACGATCGGCGGCGGCGCCAGCCTGAAGGGCCTCGGCGGCATGGAAGGGCTCGAGGTCTTCGGCGAGTTCTACTTCCAGTCGGGCGACGTCGGCACCGGCGACGCCGGCGGCACGGCGATCAGCATCGGCGCGCACTACGACCTGCAGGGCGACAGCGCCCCCTGGGTCGAGCTGCAGATCAACCTCCTGAGCGGCGACGACGACCCCCTGGACGGGGATCGCGACGAGTTCATGAGCTACGAGAACGTCGGGGACTTCCTGATCGTCGAGGGCAACCTGTTCGGCGCCAACGTCGGCACGAACATGATGGCCATCAAGATCATGGGCGGCCTCGCGTTCACCGCGGGCGGCGGCGAGAAGAACAACGTGACGCTGGCGGGCGGGCTGGGCATCTTCACGGCTTCGGAAGACATCGCCGTCGGCGGCAGCGTCGGCACGACGGACGAGATCGGCACGGAGTTCGACGTGAAGCTGTCGTACTGGTACTCCCGCGCGGTCTCCCTGGACGCGAACGTGGCGTTCCTCTTCGGATCCGAAGTGCTGGAAGGCGCGACGGCTCCGGACGACGAGGACACGACCATGCTCTTCACGCTCGGCGTGAGCGGCAAGTTCTAGGTCCTACGCAGTCAACAGAACCCCCGGTCTGCAAAGACCGGGGGTTCTTTTTTTGTCCCGGGAAGCGCGGGTTCCGGATTTGGGGATGGAACACCCCGCCGGAAGGCCGATAGCTATACTTAGAAACGTGAAACGACTCCGCGCCTTGCCGCTCCTGGTGCTCCCCTTCGTCGGAGCCGGCTGCGTCGAGCGCCTCCTCGTGATCCGGAGCCAGCCGGCGGGCGCGGAGGTCTGGATCGACGGCGAGAAGCGGGGGGAGACGCCCCACACCGAGCACTACGCCTACTACGGGACGCGCGAAGTCACCCTCGTCAAGAAGGGCTACCGGTCCCACCGGCAGAGCGTCGACCTCGCCTCCCCCTGGTGGCAGATCTTCCCTTTCGACCTCATCACGGACGTCCTGATCCCCGTCACGATCACCGACCGCGTCGACCTGGAGGTCCCGCTCGAGAAGGAGCCCGAGGGCGCGGGCGCCTTCGCGGAGACGATGAAGCGCGCCGGGGAGGCGCGCGACAAGGCGAACGCCCCGCCCGAACCTCCGCGTTGATCCGGCTCGCCTAAGCAGGACGTTCGAGCGCGGAGCTCCCCGCATCCGGCGGTTGCTGGAAGCCGGAAGCTCGAAACGAGACCCGCTGGAATCCAGCCATGAAGGCGCTGAACCGAGTGCGGCCCGACGCCCCCCCGACGCGGGGAGCGCGGGTCACCGTGATGGGGCTCGGGCTCTTCGGGGGCGGACTGGGAGCCGCCCGGTACTTCTCCTCCCGCGGCGCCCGCGTCACCGTCACCGACCTCCGGACCGCCGACCAGCTCCGGGAATCCGTCGCCGCGCTCGAGGGCACGGGCGTGGAGCTCCGCCTCGGCGGTCATCGCGAGGAGGACTTCACCGGCGCGGACCTCGTCCTCGTCAACCAGGCGGTCTCCCCGGACTCGCCGTGGCTCGCCCTGGCCCGCTCGCTCGAGACCGAGACGAATCTCTTCTTCAAGCTCTGCCGGGCGCGGACGGTCGTGGGCGTGACGGGCTCGAACGGCAAGACCACGACGACGGCGCTCATCGGCGAGATCCTGGACCGCGGGCCGCGCCGGACGTGGGTCGGGGGGAACATCGGCGTGCCGCTCCTCGAGCGCGTCGACGACATCGGCCCGGAGGACCTGGTCGTGCTCGAACTGTCGAGCTTCCAGCTCGAGTACCTGGATCCGATCGCGCGCAGCCCGAACGTCTCGGTCGTCATGAACGTCACGCCGAACCACCTCGACCGCCACAGCACGATGGAGGCGTACGCGGCGGCGAAGCGGACGATCGTCGCCCACCAGACCCGGGGCGACTGGAAGGTTTTGAATGCCGACGATCCCATCGTGGCGGGCTTCACGTCGCCGTCGCGGACCGCGACGTTCGGAAGGCGCGGTCCGGCCGACGTCGTCCCGCGCGGCGAATGCATCGAGTGGAACCTGTTGGGGAGCAAGGGGATGATGGATGTGGCCGGGCGGCGACTCCCCGGCGACTTCAACCTGGAGAACATGGCGGCGGCGACGGCGGCCAGCCGGCTGGCGGCGCCGGAGTGGGAGGGATGGGAGAAGGCCGCCGCGGAGGCGCTGGTTTCATTCCCGGGCGTCGAGCACCGGCTCGAGTTCGCGGGCGAGTCGGGCGGCGTGAAATTCTACAACGACTCGATCGCGACCAATCCCGAGTCCACGCTCGCGGCGCTCGACACGCTTCCCGGGCCGTTCGTCCTGATCGCCGGCGGGTACGACAAGAAGCTCCCGTTCGACGCGCTGGGTCTGAAAGTCGCGGAGCGTGTCCGCGTCGCCGTCTTGCTCGGCCAGACGGCGGACGCGATCGCGAAGTCCATCCCGCCGTCGGCGCCGACCGAGATCCTGCGGGCGGGTTCGTTCGACGAGGCGGTGTCTCTCGCCCGGTCCGCCGCGCGATCGGGCGATACCGTGCTGCTGTCGCCCGCGTGCGCGAGTTACGACATGTTCAGACATTTCGCTGAACGCGGAAGAAGATTCAAGGAATTGATCACACGGCAGTCTTGAGTGCACAGTCCTGGGTCCTGGGTCGTGGGGCGGGGGAGCTCTTGCTGATTTGCTGAACGCGGAAGAAGTTTCAAGGAGTGGGTCCAACGGACGTCTTAGTTCATCATTTATGGGTTTACCTTGACCGGGAGCGCATGCCGGGACTAGAATAGGCCCGCGATGTCCGTCCAGACGACCTTCGAGGCGGTCGCGGGCTGGCCGTCGGCCGCCGCGATCCCGTATTGCGAAGCCGCCCTCTCGGAGCACCACCTCGAAATCCAGATCCGGGCCTACGACATCCTGATCGCGCCCCACCTGGTCAACCGGCCCGACCTCGTCGTGCTCCACTTCGACACGCTCCTGCCGGAAGTCCGCGAGCGCCTCGCCCAGATGGGCCCGGTCTTCTTCGAGGTCGCGCGCAAGCTCATCCGCGCGGGATCGGAGACGGCGCGGCGCGCCGCGTTCGACCTCCTCGGCGAGATGAGCGGCGTCGACTCGCTGAAGATTCTCGCGGCGGGGCTCGAGGACCCCTCGACCCTCATCCGCGACCGCGCGGCGCGCCACATCGAGAAGATCGCGCTGAACTACCACTACCACCTGCTGAACTGGCTGGCCCGGAAGGACCCCGCGAGCCGGGAGTTCGTCGCCCGGCACAAGCCGGCCATGATGGAGGCGCTGGAAGGCCTCCTGCGCACGTGGCACTTCCATGGGAAGGACATCGCCATCTCAGTCGCCATCGAGAGCGGCGCGGAGGCGTACAAGCTCATCACGGGCATCGTCCTCAACCGGTACGACAGCCCGCTCTGGAAGGCGTTCATCCGCGCGATGCAGGGGGCCCATTCCGTCGCGATGGTCGACATCCTCTTCCGGCTCTATTTCGAGGGGCCGAGCAAGTACCGCGACGTCGCGGTCACGATCATGCACCTGCGCAAGGATCCCGAGTTCGCCGTGGCCATCGCGGAATTCCTGTGGAAGCTCCCGCCGGAGCGCCTGAAGATCCTGCGGGCGCTCAAGGAACTCCCGTTCAAGGGCGTCCTCGAGGCGTGCCCCGACATTCCCACCGCGTCCGCGATCGTCCTCATCGACTACGTCGCGGGCGCGGAGCTGACGCCGAAGGAGCGGGACGCCTCGGTCAAGCTCTTCCTGAAGAACGCCAACGCCGAAGTCCGCATCCACGTCCTCAAGACGTTCCGCCGCCTGAACTACCCGTACCTCGCGGAGCTGGCGCGGGGATGCCTGCCGGACCCGTCGGACGACGTGAAATTCGCGGCCGCGCAGATGATCGTGGAGCTGGTCCCCACCCAGAAGGGGAAGTTCCTCATGCCTCTGCTCGATTCGCCCCACGAGCCGCTGCGGCAGTTCGTCATGCGCCACATCGCGCACCTCTCCGTCGGGCGCTACCTCGCGGCGTTCGCCGACGGCGAGGCCTCGGTGCGGCTCTTCGCGGACCGGGTGGGCGCGCGGATCGACGAGGCCACCGTCGAGCAGGTCGCGGAGGAGATCGTCCGCCTCGAGCCGATCCAGAGGCTGCGGGCGCTGAGGATCTGCGACGAGATGGACCCGGAGCGGGAGCTGAAGCCCTTGATCCGGCAGGTGCTCGCGGACGAGCATTCGGCGCTCCGCCCGCTCCTGGTCCAGCTGCTCTCCTTCACGGGGAACCGCGCGGGGCTGCGCCACCTGCTGGAGCTGCTCGCGGGCGGCGACCTGGCGACGAAGACGCTCGTCGTCGAGGCGCTCCAGGAAATCCACGACATGCGGTTCGGGGCGATGTTCCTGCCGTTCCTCGCGGATCCGGACGCGGCGATCCGCAAGGCCGCGGCGCAGGCGGTCTCGACGTTCGGCCAGGCGGAGGCGCGGCTGATCCTCCCGCCGCTGCTGGCGATCCGGGACGAGCGGATGGCGGTCGCGGCCGTCAACGCGCTCGCCTTGACCCGGATGGAGGGCGCGCGCGAGACGCTCTCCGCCCGCCTCGCCGTCGAGAGCCGCCCCGGCGTGCAGCAGGTCATCCGCGACGTGGTGGGGGCGTGGGCATGATCGAAGCGAGCAGGCCGCTGGCCCAGATCGGGGAGCACCTCCGGCAGCTTCACCAGAGGCTGGTGGAGAACGTCGGCAGCGAGCAGGCCGCGCAGGCCATCGAGGGCGTGGGCGCGGTCCTGATTCTCCTGGTCGTCTTCATGATCCTGCGCCGCCGCTTCTCGGCCGGTGCGCGCCGCCGCCGCGCCTCCGGTCGCCGCTTTCGGGAGCTGGCCAAGGCGAATCGCCTGCACGCGGGCGACCGCCAGCTGCTCCTGGCGATGGCGAGAGACCTGGATCTCCAGGAGCCCGGCCTGATCTTCGTGCGCCGCTCCTACTTCGAAGAGGCGGCGGAGAAGGGGAACTTCAAGGCGGAGCGGGTCGACGTTCTGCGTCGGGAACTCTACTCCTAGCCTGCCATGCGGTTTCTGCTGGCCGCAACCGCCGCCGTGCTGGCCTCTTGCGCTTCCCCGCCGGCGCCACCCGTTCGGCTCGCGATCGCGCCCTTCGAGGTCCTTCATGCCGATTTCCGAGGAGAGCCCGTACTCTCCTCCCGAGAGGCGGACAAGTGCTTGCAGGACAGGCTGGTCGCCAGCGGCCGCTTCACAATCCTCGAAAGACGAAACGTCGAAGCGTTGATCCAGGCGGTGCATCGGGGTGACGCGAAACCCGGATCGATGACGGGGGCTGATTGGGTTGCCTACGGAACCCTGGATGGATACGTGCCATTGGATCCCGAGCCGCCGTCCGCTTCATCGTGCACGGCCGAAGTGACGGTCAACGTGCGCGTGGTGCGGGTCGATGACGGCGTGATCATCTACTCGAAGACGCATTGTGGCACGGCCAAAGGCGTGCCGTCTGGCGCGCAGGAAATGTTCCTCAACGTGTGCATGCTTCTAAACGAGGCGAACCGCATCGCGGTGTCGAAGGCGGCCGACGACCTCGTGAACTTCGCGCCATAAGCTAAAATCGTCGGCCTCATGAGCGTCCCCGAAGCCGCCCGCAGGAAGGTCGACAAGCTCCGCGCCGAGATCGAGAAGCACAACCGCCTCTACCACGTCGAAGCCGACCCCGAGATCTCCGACGCGGAGTACGACCGGCTCTACGACGAGCTCGTCGCGCTCGAGGAGAAGCACCCCGAACTCCGAACGCCGGACTCGCCCACGCAGAAGGTCGGCGGCGCGCCGCTCGAGAAGTTCGAAAAGGCCG
>DASRJF010000426.1:0-3669 GCA_035649615.1 Planctomycetota bacterium
GCGCCGCGCCCTCGAGTCCGGTCTTCAGGACGCAGTGGGTCGCGCCCGTATCCCACACGAAGAGCCGGTCGATCCCGTTCACTTTCGCGCGCGCGACCACGCCGTCCTTGCTCGCCTCGCACTCCACCGTCGGCCAGTCCTCGACGTCGTACGGCTCCGGCGTGGGAGCGTCCGGCCAGATCAGGACCAGCTGTCGCGCGGGATAGTCGATGACGATGCGGAACCGGCGCAGGATCCCCAGGCCGAGATAGCCCGCCCGCGCCACGGCCCGGTTCTTCCCGTGGAGCAGGTCCTCGTACCCCTTCACCTCCGGGAAGAGAATTCCCCCCAGGTCGACCTCCGGAAGCACGTACTCCCTCGCCGTCGCGGCCTCCCCCATCGCGGAGAACGTCGTGCGGGACTTTCCCGTCCACGTGACCTGGATCTCCTTCAGCTCGTCGGGAATCAGGGCGACCGCGTCGAAGCCGCCGAGGTCGAGGAGGAGCCGCACCGGACGGCCGCCGATCTTCGCCTCGACCCACGGCATCCCGCCCTCGAGCGTGAGCGGGACCCGCACGACGCCGACCTCCGCCGGCGGCGGCGCCTCGACCGGCGTCGCGCACGCTCCCGCCGCGAGCAGGAGCAAGGGACCCAGTGTCCTCTTCATCGTGGGGAGTGATTTCACACCCGTCGGGAGACCGCGCGGACGTCGGACGTTTACTAGACTTCGATTCTCTCCGCCCCGCTGTACACGTTGAACTGGTCCGACCGGAGGAACCCGACGAGCGTCATCCCGGCCTCGCGGGCGAACTCCACCGCGAGGCTCGACGGCGCGGAGACGGCGCACACGATCGGGACTCCCGCCATGAGCGCCTTCTGCATGATCTCGAAGCTCGCGCGGCCGCTCACCATCAGGAGGTGCTTGTCGAGCGGCAGCTTCCCGTCGAGGAACATCCGGCCGATCGCCTTGTCCACCGCGTTGTGCCGCCCGATGTCCTCGCGCACCTCGATGAGCGCCCCGTGCAGGTCGAAGATCCCCGCCCCGTGCAGCCCGCCCGTCTTCTCGAACACCGTCTGCGCGGACCGCATCGCCGTCCCGAGGCGGTAGAAGACGTCGAGCTTCACCCGGAACTTCCCGTTGAGCGGCTTCGCCTCCGTCCGGATGTTCTCGATCGCGGCCTTGCCGCACACCCCGCACGAGCTCGTCGCGTAGAAGTTGCGCTTCAGCTTCGCCAGGTCCAGCCGCACGCCCGCGGCGGGCGTCACGTTGATGATGTTCCGGTACGCGGGGTTCTTCTCCTCGCCGCAGTAGCGCATCGCGCCGATCTGCGCGGGCTCGGAGAAGATGCCCTCGGTGCGCAGGAAGCCCGCCGCGAGCTCGAAGTCGTCCCCCGGCGTCCGCATCGTGACGGCGATGGGCTCGTCGTCGATCCGGATTTCGAGGGGCTCCTCGACCGCGAGTTCGTCGGGCGCCTCGGGGTGGGTCACGCCCTTCACGATCTTCCGCGTGTCGTGCTTGGCGATGCGAGGCGAAACCATGGTGGTTACTCGATGATACGCGCTTTCGGGATCGTGCGGGCGGCTTTCCGGGACTTTCCGTGGCCGTTGCCCCGGCCGTTCCCCTTCGGAGACGGCGCGCGCGACACCGCGACCGTGGAGACCTTGTACTCGGGGCACTTCGACAGATCGTCCGCGGAGCTCGACAAGAGCGTGTTCAGGTTCAGTTCGGGGAAGTGGAAGGTCGTGAAGACCGTGCCCGGCGGGACGCGGTCGCTGATGACCACGGGGAGCGTCACCTCGGCGCGCGCGCTCTTCACGAGGGCGCGGTCGCCCGTCTTCAGGTCCAAAGCCGCCGCGTCGTCCGCGTGGATCTCGAGGATGTCCGTGTCGACGAACTCCACCAACTTCGAGTGCCGCGTCTGGGCGCCGCAGTTGTAGTGATGGAGCACGCGGCCCGTCACCATCGTGAGCGGGTAGTCCTCGGTGGGCTCCTCGCCGGGCGGCATGTACTCGACCGGCGTGAACTTCGCCTTCCCGCGCGGGAACTTCTCCTGGTGCATGACGACCGTGCCGAGGTGGGCGGCGTCGGGGACGGGCCACTGCAAGCCGAACCCGGCGTCGAGCTTCTCGTAGCTGACGCCCGCCATCGCCGGCGTCTGGCGCGCGATTTCGTCCATGATCTGCGACGGGTGGTCGTACGACATCGGCGTCCCCATCGCCGTCGCGACTTCGCAGATCGCCTCCCAATCCGACTTGATCCCCTTCGGCGGGTCCACGACCTTGCGCACCCTCTGGATGCGCCGCTCCCCGTTCGTGAACGTGCCGTCCTTCTCGACGAAGCTCGCGCCCGGCAGGACGAGGTGCGCGTACTTCGCCGTCTCGTTGAAGAAGAGGTCGTGGACGACGAGGAAGTCGAGTTTCGAGAGCGCGGCGCGGACCTTGTTCAGGTTCGGATCGGTCTGGGCCACGTCGTAGCCGATGATCCACAACCCCTTGAGGCGGCCGTCGAGGGCGGCGTCCCACATCTCGGGGAGCTTCCAGCCCTTCCGCTGGGGCAGCGGTTGGCCCGTGATCTCCTCGAAGAGCCCGCGCACCTTCGGATCGTCGAGCTTCTGGTAGCTCGTGTAATAGACCGGCACGCTGCCGACGTCGCAGGAGCCCTGGACGTTGTTCTGGCCGCGCAGGGGATTGATCCCCGTCCCGGGCCGCCCGATGTTGCCCGTGAGGACGGCGAGGTTGCACATCGTCATGATGCCGTACGAGCCCCAGCGGTGTTCGCTGACGCCGAGCCCGTGGCAGCACATCGACGCTCCGCTCGACGCGTAAAGCCGCGCGGCCTGGCGGAGCAGGTCGGCGGGCACGCCGGAGATCTTCTCCACCATCTCGGGCGTGTACTTCTTCACCCCTTCGACCCAATTCTCGAAGTTCTCGGCCCGGGAGCGGATGAAATCGGCGTCGTAGAGGCCCTCCTCGAGAATGACGTTCGCCATCCCGTTGAAGACCGCGACGTTGGTTCCCGCCCTGAGCTGGAGGTGGACGTCGGCATACTTGCAGAGCTCGATCTTGCGGGGGTCGATGACGATGAGCTTGGCCCCGCGCCGCACCGCGCGCTTGATGCGGGCGCCTGTGACCGGGTGCCCCTCGGTCGGGTTCGCCCCGATGATCATGAGGAGCTTCGCCTGGTCGATGTCCTTGAGCGAGTTGGTCGCCGCCCAGGTGCCGAAGACTTCCATCATGCCGGTCACGGTCGCGCTGTGGCAGACCCGCGCGCAGTTGTCGACGTTGTTCGTGCCGACGGCGGCGCGCATGAACCTCGACATCAGGTAGTTTTCTTCGTTCGTCCCGCGCGCCGAGCTGATCCCTGCAAGCGCATCGGGTCCGTGCTTCTTGCGGATCTCGGAGTACCTGTCCGCGATCATCTTGATCGCGGCGTCCCAGGAGATCGGCGACCAGTCGTCGCCCTTCCGCACCATCGGGGTGCGGAGGCGTTCCTTCGAGTAGATGTAGTCCCATCCAAAGCGGCCCTTCACGCACGCGTGGCCCCAGTTGACCGGGCTCGACTCCACCGGGCGCATGGACACGATCCGGCCCTTGGCGACGCCGACGTCGAAGTTGCATCCCACGCCGCAGTAGGCGCAGGTCGTGCGCGACACGTACTCGGGCTTGCCGAATTCGGCGACCGCCTTTTCG
>DASRJF010000427.1:0-3913 GCA_035649615.1 Planctomycetota bacterium
TCCTAGTCCAGGTCCTTGTACGACCACGACTTCTCGCCCTTCACGGGCTTGCCGTCCGCTTCCGCGTACGGATTGAGGAAGTAGTTCAGGGGCGCCCCGTCCTGTTTCGGCGCCAGGGTGATGTCGCGGCCGGTGGAGAGCGTCACCCGGTTGCTCGTGTGGCCGCCGAAGAAGAACTTCGCCCGGTCGGGGAAGCGGTCGGCCTCGGAGGCGTCGACGGGCACCCACGACTTGCCGGGGACGCGGAAGAAGGCCCAGCAGTGGTAGCCGCCGAGCTTTTCCTCCTTGCCCTTCTCGTAGGGGAGATAGAGGCCGATCTCGAAACCGCTCGCGATCCCCTGCGCGCGGCAGAGCGAGTTGAAGAGCGCGTGGAAATCGGTGCAATTCCCCTTGCCCACTTCGCAGGCGAACTTCGTGCTGCCGGTGCCCCAGCCGGTGCCGCTCTTGTCGTAGGTCATCCGTTCGAGAACATAGTCATAGATGGCGCGGGCCTTCTCGACGGTGTCCTTCCGGTCCTTCACGATGCCGGCGGAGAGCTGCTTCATCTCGTCGTCGACCGTCACGAGCTTGTCCGGTCCCCGGAAGACGCCGAAGGATCCGGCGGGATCGGAGCCGTCGCCCGCGAGCTTCTCGAGGTCCGACTTGATCTCGCTCCGGGTGCAGACGAAATTCATCGCGATCTCGACCGCGGCTCCCGGGTTCTCGATTTCCGCGTACGCGATCCGGTTGCCGTACTTGGACTCGTTCCCCTGGGTCATCTCGCGCGAGAAGGTCAGGTCGCGGATCGACTGGACGGTGGAATTTTGCGGCACGGGGAGCCAGACGCGGAGCTTCTTCGTCCCCGACGGGATATCCTTGATCTGTCCGGTGTAGGTGATGGCGAACGTGCGGCTTTCGCCCGGCTTCAGGAATTCCCTGGCGACGGTCTGCTGGCTGTCCTGGGGCGCGGAGGCGAAGGCTCCGACGAGGAGCGCGATGGCGGAAGCGGCGCGAATCATGGCGACAATCTCCCTTGGGAATCTCGGACCGGATCGGTGGAAATCAACGATTCCGGAAGGGTGGCTTGGACGCCGGGACGCTTAGAAGGTGAAGACGAAGGAGGGGAGCCCCGCCACCCTAGTGGGCGGCCGGTCAGCCGAAGGAAAACAGGAAGGAATCTTTCATCGTGAAGGCCGTCTTATATACGACGGCCGGAGGCGGCGGACAAGAAAAAACGGAATCTTCAAGGGACGGCGCCCTTTGTCTATATAAAGGTTAGAGATGGGCCTTTCCACCCAGGACTTCGTCGTCGCGTTCCGGGCGTTCAGCACCCGGGCCTGTTCCCCCTCCGAGATCCGCAAGGCGCTGCGCGTCCAGGCGTCGCGATTCGAGAAGGGACGGCGGCTGACGCTCTCCGAATCCCTGGTCGAGTCGGGGGCCCTCTCGCCCTTCACGGCGGGGGAGCTGGCGTCGAACGCCCCGGTCCACCTGCGGGGCGATCCCGAGGCGCTGACCGCCGCGGGCGAGCTCTTCCTGGCGACGGAGACGGCGTCGGAAATCGAGCTGGACCGGATCGTCGACAGCCTGACGCGGCCGGTGGATCCGCGGACGCTGAAGGAAGTCCCCGTGCCGGCGGGCTTCTCGGGGTACGACGTCTCGTGGGAAGTCGGCCGGAGCCGGACCGGCTCGGTCTATCGCGGTTCGAAGCGCGGCGCCGCGACGCCCGTCGCCATCAAGGTTTTCCGCAAGGACGTCTTCGCCACGGACGCGGCGAAGGCGGCGTTCCTCGAGCGGATGGCCTCGGGATCCCCGGAGGACGGACCCGGCCTCATCAAGGTGTTCGAAGCGCGCGACGTGGACGGGCACGCCGTCGTCGTGCAGGAGTTCGTGGAGGGGGTCCCGCTCGACACGCTCCTCGGGGAGCGGAAGGTCTCCCTGCGCCGCGGATTCGAGATCGTGGGGCGCGCGGCCGCCCTCGTGGCGCCGGCGCACGGCCGGGGCGTGGCCCACGGCCGGCTCTCCGCGCGCGGGATCCTCGTGCAGTCGAACGACCATCCGAAGATCGACGGCCCCCACCGGCCGGAGGGCGTCACGCCCGCGGACGACGTCGCCGTGCTGGGAGGAGTCCTCTACGAGATCGCCGCCGGGGCGCCCCCGTACGGCGGTTTCCGCTCCCACAGGCTGAAGCCGCCGTCGCACCACAATCCCGCGTGCGCGGGGGAAGCGGAGCGGATCATCCTCAAGGCGCTCGCGCGCGATCCCGCGCGGCGCTATCCGGACGCGCGCGCTCTCTCCGAGGACATCGGCCGGTTCCTGCGTCACGAACCGGTGACGGCGGATGTCGACGCGTCGGAAGCGGCGCCTCCGTCCCGGACCCACATCGCGGTCCCGCGACGGCGGCGGGGTTGGAAGATCGCCATCGCGGCCGCGGCGATCCTGGTCCCGGCGACGCTGTACGCGCTCCTGAATACCGGGGGGAATCCGCCGGCGCCGGCGCCCGTTCCCCCGCCCGTCACCGCCGCTCCTCCGCCCGCGACTCCTCCGTCCGCGCCGCCGCCGCCGGTCCCGGCGCCCGCTCCTCCCAAGGTTGACCCGCGGGTCAAGGAACTGGCCGCGAAGGGGCCGCTGACGCCGAACGAGGAGATCGACTTCCAGATGAAGGCGTCCGGACTGCTGGCGAAGCGGCAGTTCGACGAGCTGGACCGGCTGGCCGAGGAGGCGCTCATCCGGGGACCCGAGGCGGGATGGGCGCACTACTACCGGGCGTTCGTGGCGCTCGAGCGCGGAGATGACGAGACCTCGCTGAAGCACGCCGACCGGGCGCTCGCGCTGGGCCTGAACCGGACGGCCCTCTTCGAGCTCCGCTTCGATCTCCGCCTCGCGCGGGCGGAGTACCGGCAGGCGCTCGAGGAGCTGGAGCGGCTCTTCCCGAAGGAGTCCGTATCCGCGGCGAACCAGGAGATCCTGAGGCTGAACCGCGAGATCTCGCGCGATCCGAATCACGCGGCGTCCTACATCCGCCGGGGCGCGATGCACCTGCACCGGCGCCTGCCGGGGCGCGCGGCGGAAGACTTCGCGAAAGCCGTCGCCTCGGGCGATTCGCGCGCGGACTACTTCTACGCGCTGGCGCTCAAGGAGGAGGACAAGGTGGCGGAGGCGGCGGAGGCGGTGAGGCGCTTCCTCGCGGCGCACGGAGCGATCCCGGGCGCGACGGAAGCTAAGGCGTTCCTGGCCCTGCTGCCCCAGTAGCGGCCGCCGGGGCCACGAGTTTCAAGTCCTGCAAGTCGGCGTCCTGCACGATGCGCAGCTCCCCGTCCCGGGCGAGCTGGAGCACGGCGAGAAACGTTCCCACGACCCTCGAGCGGTCGCGGTCCGCGCCGACGAGGTCGAAGAACGCCACGGACTCGCGCTGGGCGAGCGCCCGCCGGATCGTCTCCATCCACTGCTCGATGGGGATGTCGCCGTAGAGGATCGTCATCGACGCGTCGAGGCGCGTCGACTTCAGGATCCGGGAGTAGACGAGGACCAGGTCCCACAGCTCCATGTTGCGGAGCGGCTCCTGCTCCGTCTCCCCCTCGAGGCGGAGGCGCGGCCGGCCGTGGCGGGCGGAGCGCTCGGCGAACATCCGGTCGAGGGAGCGCGAGCGGTCCTTGAAGCGCTTGTACTCGAGGAGCTTCCGGATGAGCTCGACGGAGGTGTCCTCCTCGTCCTCGGACTCGAGGTCGCCGTCGTCCGCGCGGAGCTCCGGCGGCACGAGCGTGCGCGTCTTGATGAGCATGAGCTGGGACGCGACGACGAGGAACTCGCCCGCGACGCCGAGGTCGAGCTTCGTCATCGCCGTGATGTGGGCGACGTACTGCTCGGCGACCTGGGCGAGGGAGACGCGCGTGATGTCCACCTCGGCTTCCTTGACGAGGTGGAGCAGCAGGTCGAG
>DASRJF010000428.1:0-7204 GCA_035649615.1 Planctomycetota bacterium
GCGGACGGTTTGCAGGGCGGCTTTGACGGGGCCCGGCTGCGTCGCGAGGTACTCGTCGATCGACTTGAAGTCGGTCTTCGCCATCGTTTCTCCGGTGTTAGAATCAGGTTGTGAAGATAGCCGAGGTCACCCCGGAAGTCGCGCCGTTCTCCAAGACCGGCGGCCTGGGCGACGTCCTCGGCGGACTCCCGCACCACCTCGCGGAGCTCGGCGCGGACGTGGCCGTCGTCTCGCCGCTCCACCGCTCGGCCGCCGCGTTCGACCTCGACCGTCACCACCCGCGATTGAAAGTCCCGATGGGCGACGCGACCATCGAGTGCGGTGTCGCGACCACGATTATTCCCGGTACGCACGTCACGGCCGTCTTCATCGACCACCCGGAGTACTTCGACCGCGAATACCTCTACGGCGCGCCCGACGGCGACTACCCCGACAACGCCACGCGATACTCTTTCTTTGCGCGCGCCGCGATCGAGTTCTTCAAATCCCGGGGCGAGATCCCCGACATCTTCCACGTCCACGACTGGCAGTCCGCGCTCGTGCCCGTCTATCTCAAGACCGCATTGGCCCTCGCGTTTCCCAAGTCGAAGTCGGTGCTGACGATCCACAACATGGCGTACCAGGGACTCTTCCCAGAGGACGCCATGCAGGCCGCCGGGCTGGACTCCGAGCTCTTCAACTGGAAGCAGCTCGAGTTCTTCGGAAAGATGGGGTTCCTGAAGGGCGGCATCGTCTTCGCCGACGCGATCACGACTGTCAGCCCCACCTACGCGAAGGAGATCCAGACCCCCGAATTCGGCTGCGGGCTGGACGGGATCCTGAGCGATCGCGCCGATCGCGTCCACGGGATCTTGAACGGGATCGACGAGCGCAACTGGAACCCTGAAAAGGATCCCCACCTTCCGGCGACCTACTCGGCGGCGAGCCTGAAGGGAAAAGCCGCGTGCAAGCGCGAGCTCCAGGAGCGCGCCGGCCTCCCCGAGCGGCGCGACGTCCCGCTCTTCGGATTCATCGGCCGGCTCGTCGAACAGAAGGGGATCGACCTCTTCTGCGAGGCGGCGGAGCGGCTCATGGGACTCGACCTCCAGGCGGTCTTCCTGGGGAGCGGCGATCCCCGGTACGCCGACATGCTCACGCGCCTCGCGGCGGCGCATCCCGACAAGGTGTCGGTCACGATCGGCTTCGACAACCCGTTCGCGCACCTCATCGAGGGCGGGTCGGACGCGTTCCTCATGCCGTCGCGCTTCGAGCCGTGCGGCCTGAACCAGATCTACAGCCTCCGGTACGGCACCATCCCCGTGGTCCGCCGCACCGGCGGGCTGGCCGACACGATCGTCGACGCGACCCCGGAAAATGCGAAAAAGGGGAAGGCGACCGGGTTCGTGTTCGAGGAGGCGACGGCCGAGGCCTTCGTGGAGGCCGTCGAGCGGGCGCTCGCCGCCTGGCGCGATTCGAAGGCCTGGGCCAGGCTCGTCCAGTCGGCCATGAAGAGGGACTTCACCTGGGGCCCGAGCGCCAAGCGGTACCTCGAGGTTTTCAAGTCCCTCCGCTGAGGGTATCATCCACCCCTCGACAGGCCGCAACCCATGAGCGTGAACTTCATCCTCTGCCTCCACAACCACCAGCCGGTGGACAACTTCGACCCCGTCTTCGCCCAGGCGTATGACGACGCGTACAAGCCGTTCCTCGACCGGATCGAGAAGCGGACGGCGATCAAGTTCGTCGCCCACTACAGCGGCCCGCTGCTCGAGTGGCTCGACAAGAACCGGCCCGAATTCCTCAACCGGCTCGGGAAGCTCGTCGAGGACGGCCGGCTCGAGATCATGGGCGGCGGATTCTACGAGCCCATCTTCACGATGCTCCCTGACGAGGACGCCGCGGGCCAGCTCGCCATGATGTCGGACTTCCTGTCGCGCCGCTTCGGGCGCCGGCCCGAGGGCGCGTGGCTGCCGGAGCGCGTGTGGGAGGCGGGACTCGTGCCCACGCTCGCCAAGGCGGGCGTGAAGTACACCGTCCTCGACGACCTCCACTTCCGCGCCGCGGGCGTGGCGCCGCCCGACCTCGACGGCGCGTACCTGACCGAAGACCGCGGCGAGCTCCTGCGCGTCTTCCCGCTCCACGAGGAGCTCCGCTACGCGATCCCGTACAAGGAGCCCCAGTGGACGATCGACTATCTCCAGCGCTTCGCCGATGACGCCGGGCGCCGGACGATCGTCTACGCGGACGACGGCGAGAAATTCGGCCTGTGGCCCAACACGAAGCGCCACGTCTACGACGAGGGATGGCTGGATCGATTCCTCGACGCGCTCGAGGGCGCCGCGGACCGCGTGAAAACGGTCACGTTTTCGGAGGCGCTGAACTTCGGCCCCACGCGCCGCGTCTACCTGCCGTCGACCTCCTATCGCGAGATGGGGGAGTGGTCGCTTCCCGCCCCGGCGCAAGCGGAGTACGAGTCGCTGTCGGACGAGCTGAAACGGCAGAACCGCTTCGAGGCGGCGAAGCCGCTGCTCCTGGGCGGAACGTGGCGCGGCTTCAAGGCGAAGTACCCCGAGGCGAACCTGATGTACGGCCGCATGCTCCACGTGTCGCGCAAGGCGCGCCTCGCGGGGCGGAGGGACGCGTTGCAGGAGCTCTACCGCGCCCAGTGCAACTGCGGCTACTGGCACGGCGTCTTCGGCGGACTCCACCTGCCGCACCTGCGCGGATCGGTCTACCGCCACCTGATCGCGGCGGAAAAGCTGATCGAGCGGAACGGCGGCGCGTCGGGCGCCGAGAAGATCGACCTCGATCTCGACGGCCTCGAGGACGTCCGCCTCTTCAACCCGAAGCTCAACGTCTTCATCACGCCGTCCTCGGGGGGGCACATCGTCGAGCTCGACCAGCGCGACGCGGGCGTCAACCTGCTGGCGTCGCTCGCGCGGCGGAAGGAGCACTACCACACGAAGGTGAGGCAGGCGACGGCGGCGAACGCGGAGGCGAAAAGCATCCACGACGTCGTCGTGTCGAAGGTCGGGGACCTCGACCGCCATCTCCACTACGACTCCCATCCGCGCGCGTCGCTCGTCGACCATTTCTTCGCCTTGGACGCGACGCTCGACGACGTCTCGAAGGGGTGGAAGGAGATCGGCGATTTCACGACGGCCCCCTATGAAGCGGAACCGCTGGGAGTGACGTGCGCCCTGCGCCGCGCGGGCCGCGCCGGGAACGTCGCCGTCCGGATCCGGAAGGACGTCGCGCTCGCGGGGGACGAGGTGGTCGTCACCTACGGCCTCGAGGCGGACGCCCCGCTCGAGGCGATCTTCGCCGTCGAGTTCAACATCGCCCTCCTCAGCCCGAAGGCGCCGGACGCGGTCGTGACCGGCCCCGACGCCCGCACGACGGGAGCGCTCGGCGACCGGATCGACGGCCGCGGCGTGCGGTTGTCGATCTCGGACCAGTGGCACGGGCTCGAGGTCGAGATCGTCGCCCCGCGCGGCGCGGAATTCTGGGCCTACCCGGTTCACTCGGTGTCGCAGTCCGAGTCCGGTTTTGATCTTTCCTACCAGAGCACGGCCATCCTTCCGCATTGGAAGGTCAAGCTGGCGCCCGGCAAGGCCTGGTCCACCACCCTGACCCACGGAGTAAGGAAGCGATGAACTCCGGAGAGCGACTCAGCCCGACCGATCGTCCGCACATCGCGGCGAGCGATCCATATTTGGATTACGGCCCCGCCTTGCCGACCCACTACGGCGTGCTCACCCTCCGCGCCCTCGTGCGCGATCCGCGGTCCGTCTTCGTGTACTGGGAATGGCCCGCGCCCGAGAAGGGGAAGGCGTGGGCGATCCGCCTCAGGGATCTCGCCGCGGACAAGGTCGCGTTTGCGACGCCCGATCGCGCGACGGCCGAACAGGGGGCGTTCTATTTCGAGGCCCTGCCCGACCATAGCTACGAGGCCGACTTGGGATGGACCGACGGGAAGACGTTCACCGCCGTCGCGACGAGCAATCGAGTCCGCACCCCGCGCGACGGTCCCGCGACGGAGATCGATGTCGAGTGGGCCCCGGGGCCGGGGGAATCGGAAGTCCTCGGCGGATTGGCGGCCCACCCGCCCGCGCGCGGCTATGGCAGACCGGGGCCGAGCCATGCCTGAAGGAAACCTCTGCCTCGTCCTCCACGCGCACCTGCCCTTCGTGCGCCACCCGGAGCATCCCCAGTTCCTCGAGGAGGACTGGCTCTTCGAGGCGATCACGGAGACGTACGTCCCGATCCTCGCGATCGCGGAGCGGCTCCGCCACGACCGCGTGGCCTTCCAGTTCGCGATGACGCTCTCGCCGACGCTCTGCGAGATGCTCGATGACAAGCTCCTGCAGGAGCGGTACGCCCGCCACCTCGCGGGGCGCCTCGAGCTGATCGAGCGCGAGCGCCACCGGGGACGGAATCCCGCGGCCGTCGAGATGTACCGGCGGCTCTTCTCCCAGGCGCAGGACATCGTCGAGCGGCGCAACGGGCGCCGCCTGCTGGGCGCGTTCAAGGCGCTCCAGGATTCGGGCCATCTCGAGATCCTGACGTGCGGGGCGACGCACGGGTTCCTCCCGAACATGGCGCGGCCCGAGGCGGCGAACGCGCAGATCGCCGTCGCCGTCGCGAACTACAGGAAACACTTCGGGCGGGCGCCGCGCGGGATCTGGCTTCCCGAGTGCGGCTATGCGCCGGGGGTCGACGCCACGCTCAAGCGCCACGGGATCGAGTGGTTCATCGTCGACAGCCACGGCGTCCTCAACGGGTCGCGCGTCCCGAAACGGGGAGTCTTCGCGCCCGTGCGGACTCCGGCCGGCGTCGCCGTCTTCGCGCGCGACCGCGAGAGCTCGAAGCAGGTGTGGAGCGCGAAGGAGGGCTATCCCGGCGACGGGGTGTACCGCGAGTTCTACCGCGACCTCGGGTACGATGCCGACCTGGACTACATCAAGCCGTACCTCCATCCGGACGGCGTCCGGCGGAACGTCGGCCTCAAGTACCACCGCATCACGGGCGACGTCGCGCTCCACGCCAAGGAGCCGTACGACCCGGCGGCCGCGGCCGCGAAGGCGGACGAGCATGCCGGGAATTTCGTCTTCAACCGGCGGCAGCAGGCGCGGTACCTGAAGGCGAAGCAGGGGGCGGTGCCGACGATCGTCTCGCCGTACGACGCGGAGCTCTTCGGCCACTGGTGGTTCGAGGGGCCGCGGTTCCTCGAGTCGGTCGCGCGACGGATGGCGGAGCCGGGATCCGAAGTGGCCTTGATTTCGCCTTCCGACGTCCTCAAGATCGAGACCCGCCTCCAGGTCCTGGAGCCCTCCATGTCCACGTGGGGGGACAAGGGGTACGCGGAGGTGTGGCTGAACCCCGTCAACGACTGGATGATCCGCCACCAGCACCGCGCGGAGGACCGGATGGTCGGGCTGGCGCGGCGCGACAACCCCTCCGGCCTCGAGCGCCGCGCGCTGAACCAGGCGGCGCGCGAGCTGCTCCTCGCGCAGTCGAGCGACTGGGCCTTCCTGATCACCGTCGGCACCGCCTCTCCCTACGGCCACCGCCGCTTCCGGGACCACGTCGCGCGCTTCACGCGACTCGCGGACGGGATCGAGCGGGAAAAGGTCGACGAGCGGCACCTCCAGGAGTCCGAGGAGCGGGACACCCTCTTTCCCGAGCTCGATTACCGGGTCTACGCCGGATGAGGATCCTGATCCTCTCGCGCCGCCGCGGGCTCTATTCCACGCGCCGCCTCGTGGAGGAGGCGGAAAAGCTCGGCCACGAGGCGCCCGTCGTCGACCCGCTCAAGTGCGTCGTCGTCCTGGCGGAGCGCGGGTCGAAGCTCCTGCACAACCGCCGCGAGATCACGGGCGACGTCGTGATCCCCCGCGTCGGGACGTTCGCCCCCGGCTACCTGCTGGCGGTCCTGCGCCAGCTCCGCCTCATGGGGATTCCGAGCGTCAACGACGCGGGCCCCATCGCGCGCGCCCGCAACAAGCTGGGATGCCTCCAGCTCCTGCAGGAGCACGGCGTGGGGATCCCCGACACGATCATTTCGCGCTATCCCCGGCACCTGAACAAGCTGATCGACCTCCTGGGCGGCACGCCGCTCATCCTGAAGCTGCTGCGCGGCACGCAGGGGACCGGCGTGGTGATCGCGGAGACGGCCGCGTCGGTCGAGTCGATGCTCGAGACGATCTGGAGCCTGGGCGAGGACATCCTCCTGCAGCGGTTCATCGCGGAGGCGAAGGGGCGGGACGTCCGCGCGCTCGTGATCGACGGCAAGGTGCGGAGCGTGATGCGCCGCATCGGGCGCGAGGGGGAGTTCCGCTCGAACATCCACCGCGGCGGCGTCGGCGAGAAGGTGAAGATCCCGGACGACTACGAGCACGCGGCGGTGCTCGCGGCCGAGGCGTGCGGCCTGAAGCTGGCGGGCGTCGACATCCTCGAGAGCGAGAAGGGTCCGAAGGTCATCGAGGTCAACGCCTCGCCCGGCTTCCAGGGCCTGGAAGAGGCGACCGGGCAGAACGTGGGAAAGATGATCGTGGAATACGCCGTGAAGATCGCGAAAAGGAAGTGATCCCCCGACATGGTTGATACCGGGCGTCGCCTGAGGCCTCACGAGGCCACTCCGTTCGAACTGGGCGGGATCTCGGTCCTGCCCGGCGAGCGGTCCGATCTCCGGGTCAAGATCAGCGAGCTCTACACCGCCGTGCCGGTCATGATCCCGCTCACGATCGTGAACGGCGCGCGGCCGGGTCCGCGGCTCTTCGTCACGGCGGCAATCCACGGGAACGAAACGAACGGGATCGAGATGGTGCGGCGGATGCGGGCGGAGGTCGATCCCCTCGCCTTGAAGGGGGTGCTCCTGCTCGTGGCGATCGCGAACCCGATCGCGTTCATGAACCTGACCCGCGACCTGCCCGACGGCCGCGACCTCAACCGCTTCTTCCCGGGCCGCGACCTGGGATCGATGGCGTCGCACATCGCGGCGTCGCTCTTCGACAAGGTGATCCGGCGGGCGGACGTCGGGATCGACCTGCACACGGCGGCGGCGGGGCGGACCAACCTGCCTCACGTGCGGGCGGACCTCCGGTTTCCGCAGGTGCGCCGCCTGTCGTCGGCCTTCGGGTGCGAGGTCGTCTTCGACATGGCGGGCGAGAAGGGGATGCTGCGCCACGCGGCGACGCGGCTCGGGATCCCGACGATCGTGTAC
>DASRJF010000429.1:0-6305 GCA_035649615.1 Planctomycetota bacterium
CGGATCAGCCCCATGCTCGGGAATTCGAGATCGAAGATGATGTACATCGTCAGCGAGACGATCCCGACGTAGGCGCAGACGTGCGTCCAGCTCTGCATCTTGGCCTCCGCCATTCCGAATCCGGTCAAGTAGGCGCACACCCACCCCAGGATAAGGAGCATCCCGTAGATGAGGATCGGGGGATGGCGCTCCAGCGCCTCGCCGCGGGCCATCCGCTTTTCAAACATCGTGGTCATCGACCCCGTCACCGGCATGATGACCGACGGGGCGCCGGGCTGAGCCAGGGCCTTCAGGGTCTCGGCCCAGATCTCGTCTTCCAACAGGGCCATGCCGGCCATGTCCTCCTTGAACTTCTCCAGGGTTCGCTTTTCCCGGTGGGCCCTCACGTTCTCGGTCGCGTGGCGCCGGACGAGGTCCCGAAGCCGCGATCGCCCCGGTTCCGGCAGGTGGTCCAGGCGCTTCCAGACCGCGGCCACCGCCTTCATTTCATCGAGGGCCACGAGCCGTCGAGCCGAGAACCGGTCGGCCGCTCCCGAAAAGGTGAAAGCCAGCAGGAGGCCGAAGAGCGCGTACAGGGATCCCTCGACCGCCCCCACGCCCGCTCTCCCAGGTTGCTGGGAGATATCCAAGTGCCTCTTCCCCGAGAGCCGGCCCCATTCGAGGAACGCGAGCATTCCCCCGGCGATGGCGGCATAGATCACGAGGGCGGCCACCCACGGGTAGTCCTGGAATAGAGTCATCATGCAATTCCGGCCGGCGCCGGCGGCATCAGAATCCCAGTTCCAAGCCGAAGTCGGCGTCGAACGTCCAGAACGTGTGCGTGTCGAGGAGGTCTCCGAGCGGGCTGCTGCCTTCGTCGGGCGACCCCATGATCCGGATGCCGACGCCTCCGGTCAGCGACAGGGGTCCGAGCCGCGCGCTGAACCGGTACCGCGATTCGAACGCGAACTCCTGCGACGCATCGAGCATTTCCTGGGAGTCGTCGCCCCCGCCGGTCAGCGATACCCGCGCGTCCACCGCGTCGAACCTCGCCACGCCGATGCCGATGTGCCCGGCTCCGTACCCGCCGCCGCCCATGTCGGTGATCACCTTGAGGCCGATGAATCCGCACGTCAGGCCCAGGCTGTCGGGATCGATGAACACCGGCCCCTCGCTGATCCGGTCGCCCTCGTAGGAATCGCGCTGCAACGAGACGTAGACGCCGGCCTGGAGCCCCCCGTACCCCATCGCCTCCTCGCGGCCCCCGCCGCCCCCCCGCCGGGGCGTGAACAGGTTGAAGCTCGCCTCCAGGGCCACGCCCCACCCGACTTCGAACAGGTCGGAATACCGGAGATGGTCCGGGATGACGACCACGTTGCCCACGATGACGGCGTCCTGGTCGCTGACCGCCCCGAACGGCCACGAGACGCGGCCGAAGGCCCCGACGCTGAACATGTAGAACTTGTCCGCGCTGATCACGTCGACCCGGGCCGCGGAACCGAGCGCGTCCGCGTCGCCCTTCACCGTCCACGCGGGCGGCGCGACGGGGATCTCGGGAAGCGGATCCTGCGGAGCGCACAACGCGAGCAGGAACGTCAGGCTGGGAACGTGCAAGGCATCACCTCGTATCGAGTTGAGATTCGCGAATCCGACAAGGACCGCGGCCGAAACAGTCCATGGAGCGCCCCGGGTCGACCCGCGCGGAACGTACTTTTATAACTCTTACAACTATTCCGCGCTAACCAGGTGAGAAACCCGACAGCTTATCCACAGAAGACGATTGGCGATTAGGGATTACAGGGGGGCGGTCCTTTACTGGAGCATGGTGCAAGGCTTCGCCGTGGAGTTTTTCAGCGCCGGAGGCGACCCGGATCGGCCCGTGTGAACGGCGCAGCTTGAGACAACTCGCGGCGCCACACCGCGACGTCCGGAATCGCCAATCATCGGTAGACACAAATTGTGTCGCATCCAGATTGATTCCCGCAGTTATCACCCGGCCGGTTCGGTTGCGACACAGGTTCAAGGTTCAACGTGAGTCTGGCGTCCGGAGTCCGAGGCCGTCGTAGGGCCCCCTATCGTGACCTTGAACCCCGGACCTTGAATGAACCTTGAACTTTGAACTCAGCACGTTGAACTTCTGATCGGCCCTTTCGAGCTTCGGGTTCCCTGTGAACTTCTCAACCGCCAGAATCAAACTTGATGCTTCACAAGCACGGTCCCCGTCCTTCTCGTTGTAGCTCATGCGTTCTCGTCATAGAATGGTCGGTTGTGAGAGGGGAGACCCGCGTTCCTGACGTCGCCTTCGAAGATACCCTGCGCCCCGCCTCCTTCGACGACTTCGTCGGCCAGAAATCGGTCCTGCGCAATCTCAAGATCTACGTCAAGGCGGCGAGGGAGCGGCGCGAGCCGCTCGACCACGCCCTCTTCACGGGAATGCCCGGGCTCGGCAAGACGACGCTCGCCCGCATCATCGCCCACGAGATGAAGGCGCGGCTCCACGTCACGAGCGGTCCGGTCCTGAAGCGGCCGGGCGACCTCGCGGGGATGCTCACGAAGCTGGAATCCGGCGACGTCCTCTTCATCGACGAGATCCACCGCATCCTCGCCGACGTCGAGGAGTACCTCTACTCCGCGATGGAGCAGTTCTTCATCTCGATCCCCGTCGAGAGCGGGCCCAACGGCCGGACGATCAACCTGCCGCTCAAGCGGTTCACGCTCGTCGGCGCGACGACCCGGGAGGGCCTCCTCTCGAAACCCTTCCACGACCGCTTCAAGATCCGCGAGAAGCTGGAGTTCTACCCGGTCGCCGATCTCGCGAAGATCATCGACCGCTCGGCGCGGCTCCTCGGGGTGGAGATCGACCTGGACGCGAACCGCATGATCGCGGAGCGCTCGCGGGGGACTCCCCGCATCGCGAACAACCACCTGCGGCGGGTGCGCGACGTGGCGCAGGTGCGCGGCGGCCGCCGGATCACGACGCCGCTCGCGGACGAGGGGCTGGCGATGCTCGGAGTCGATGCGCTGGGCCTCGAGGAAATCGACCGGCGGATCCTGAAGGTCGTCTGCGGCCAGGCCGAGCCGGTGGGATTGAAGACGATCGCCGCGGCGGTCGGCGAGCAGGAAGACACGATCGAAGAGTTGTACGAGCCCTACCTGTTGCAGCAGGGCCTCATCGTCCGGACGTCGCGGGGACGCAAGGCGAGCCCCAAGGGACTGGCCCACCTCGGCACGCCTTCGTCACCCCCCGAGCGATCTCTCTTCACGTAAAGCTCGCTCCGCTGTCCTCCTCATTCCTCATTCCTCATTCCGGATTCCATTCCCGCTTCCATCTTCCATCTTCCAGGGTCCTACTTCAGCTCGATCGCAAACTCGAGCTTCAACCCCTCGTTGACCGGCTCCGCCTGGAACGCGACCCACTTCAGGAAGTCGAGGATCCGCGCCTGCCCGCGAAGCTCCTCCTCCTTCGCGTGGATCCGCTCCTCCAGGACGCGCCGGACGTGGTCGTCCACCTCGGCCGGCTTGAGCGGGTGCCCTTCCTTGGCGGCCGCCGTTTCGAGCTCCTGCCGAAGGAGCGTCTTGTTCCTCGGCGTGTCGACGATCTTCGAGGCCAGCGTGCCGTAGAACCCCTCCAGTCCCTGGCGGATCGCGGGGCCGTACAGGAAGAAACTCGCCGACGCGCCGGGCGCCATGACCTTCTTCAGTCCCAGTTCCTGGAGCCGCCGTATCGCCTGCTCGTAGTAGTGCTGCACCGCCATCGACCGCTCCTCGTTGGCCCGGCACTGGAGCGCGTCTTCGAGGAAGCCCCGGTTGTTCGCGATGATGAGCGCGTCGCCGGTCACGGCGTAGCAGATGGCCATGTAGTTGTTCAGCCGGAAGGGATCCGGGTCGAAGCGGTAGCTCCGGAAGGTGATGCCGCCCGCTTCCTCGTCATTCGGCTTGAAGCGTTTCTTCACGTCGGGATTGTTCGTCGCGCGGTCGATGATCCCCTGCAACGCCTCCCCCGCCTCCCGGGGCTGCGAGGTGCGGGCATAGAGGGCGATCGCGGCGTACGTCTTTCCGTCCTCCCCCTGGCTCGCGCCGAAGAGGAGGGACACCGGACCATCGAGCCTCGGGACCATCTCCTCCGGGAACCGCTGGCTCGCGAGGATCTCGACGTATTCGCCGAAGCTCTCCCGTGCAATCTTGTCGAAGGCCGAGCCGCCCCGGGCGCGCCGATCCCCGATCCTCTGCGCCCAATCCCAGAAGGGCGCCATCTCGAGGTTCGTGACGCCGGCGCCGATGCCGTTGGCCGGGATCATCCCCACCGTTTCGACCGGGGCCGGTTCGGAGCGCCGCGGCGACAGACCCTCCGCGACGGCCCGGAAAACCAAGTCGGCGCCCTTGATCTCGATGTCGAGCTGGATCCGGCGGCAGGCCTCGACGTCCCCGATCGCGAAGAGGGCCCCCAACGGGAAGCCGCGGAGGATGGGCCGCAGGGGTTCCGTGTTGGCGGTCACGCGCGCCAGGCCCGGAGTCGATTCGGGCTTCCCCCGCCGCTGGAGCGCCGACGCGAGCATCGGCCCGTCATTCGAGACGACGACGATGGCCCCCTGGACGGAAATGAAGAGGTTCCCGCGCTTGAGGACCGGGGCCCCGGCTTCCTGGACGGGCTTCGAACCGATGGCCTGCGGAAACAGCTGCAGGGCCGGGAGCAGGAGGAATTCCCACGGTCCGATGCGGGTGGCGACGCAGAACTTGTCCTGGTTCAACGCCAGCACGAGGTCGCGCCCCGCGTACCGGAGAATCGACGCCTCCTGCATCAGCGGGTTGCGTTCGAGCCACCGGCGGTCCTCGAGCTGGTCGAGCGTGGGCGCCCCCAGCTCACCGAGGATTTCGTTGAGCGACTTCCGGACGCCGGGATCCTTTCGAAGGCCCTTGGTGAAGTTCTTCCAGAGGTCGGACTTCTGCACGTCGTTCCACCGGCCGGCGAGATCGGCGACGCGGACGACGACGTCCGCGTTTTCCGGGACGAACAGGCCCGCCGGAGTGCGCGACGCGCCGACATACTGGACCGTCCGGCTCGCGACGTAGAGGCCCACCAGGGCCAGGACGAGGCCGGCGGCTCCGAGCAGGAGCTTCGTGACCCGCCGGCGCGCGGAAAACCAGGAACGCAGGCGGGCGATCATGGGTCCTTTCGCACTTCCCGCAGGAGGTGCTTCAGCTGGGGGACGAGGATTTCGTTGAGGGCGAGCCTGACCGCGGCGGGCGAGCCCGGGGTCGCGGCCACGATGCTTCTCTCGGCCGTGGCGCCGAGCGTGGCCCGGGAGAGGATCGCGGCCGTGCCGATCTCCTTCACCGACAGCGCGCGGAACAATTCGCCGAAGCCGGGCAGCTCTTTCTGGATGAGGCTGCGGACCGCCTCGACCGTGACATCGCGTCGCGACACGCCGGTGCCTCCCAGGGCGAGCACCAGGTCCGCGCCCTCGATGACGGACGCCTTGACCGCCAGGATGATCTTGGAGGCATCGTTCGGGACGATGCGCCGCTTCTCCACCTTGTGGCCCGCCGCTTCGAGGATTTCGGCGGCGATCCGTCCCGACTCGTCCGTCTCCGGCCGGCGCGTGTCGCTCACCGTGAGCACGTGGCATCGCGCCGCGCCGATATCGCGGGCCGCGCCCTCGGAATGGTCTTTGACGGTCATGGACTTGCCCTTTTAAACGCGTGAGGCCCCCGAAGGATGGGGCTCCGGAAAACGATTGTCAAGCCGGCCCGGGGGGCCGTACAAGAAATGTCCTTGATTCAAAGTCCAAGGTCGTCCTGTGTCCTTCGTCCACGGTCGGGACAACGGACTGTTGAACTCGGGACTTCCGAATGTCTGATCGCGAAATCAACTTGATGCTGGCGATCCGGGGCGGATCGGCGGCGGCGTTCCAGGAGCTGTACGAGGCGTACCAGAAGCCGCTCGCGAACTTCCTCTACCGGATGTGCTGGAACCGCGCGCTCGTGGACGACCTCGTCCAGGAGGTCTTCCTTCGCGTCTGGCGGTCGCGGGAGCAGTACGAGCCGACGGCCAAGGTTTCGACGTACCTGTTCCGGATCGCCTCGAACCTCTGGATCAACCACGCGGAGAAGAAGCGCGAGACCGCGCTGGGCGACGCCGACCGCCCGGCCGGAGGGGCCCCCGAGGAGCCCCTCGAGCGGTCGGAGGCGCAGCAAGCCGTGAAGCGCGCGGTCGACGCGCTCCCCGAGGGCGAGCGCCTGTGCCTCGTGCTCTCCGAGTACAACGGACTCAAGTACGCGGAGATCTCGGAGGTGCTGGGGATTCCGGTGGGCACCGTGAAGTCCCG
>DASRJF010000430.1:0-2650 GCA_035649615.1 Planctomycetota bacterium
TGATGAAGAGGGCTGACGCCTCGCATGACGTTACCGTTCTCGAACGGAACAAGGCCGACGACACGTTCGGGTTCGGCGTCGTCTTCTCCGACGCGGCCCTCGACTCGATCGCCGACGTGGACAAGCCGGTCCACGACGCCATCACGAAGAGCTTCTTCCACTGGGACGACATCCACATCCACTTCAAGGGCGACGTCCTCAAGTCCACCGGCCACGGGTTCAGCGGCCTCTCGCGCCAGGTCCTCCTGAACATCCTCCAGCGGCGCGCGGGCGAGATGGGCGTCCGGCAGGTGTTCCAGGCGGAGGTGCGCGACCTCGCGCCGTACCGCGACGCCGACCTCATCCTCGCCGCCGACGGCGCGAACAGCACGATCCGCGCCAAGCACGCCGACGCCTTCAAGCCCACGATCGACTGGCGCCCCAACCGGTTCGTCTGGCTCGGCACCACCTTCCCCTTCACCGCGTTCACCTTCTACTTCAAGGAGAACGAGCACGGCCTCTGGCGCGTCCACGCGTACCGCTACGACCGCGAGCACTCGACATTCATCGTCGAGACGACCGAGTCCGCGTGGCGGAAGGCGGGGCTCGAGAACGCGTCGGAGGACGCGACGATCGCCTTCTGCGAGAAGCTCTTCGCGAAGGAGCTCGCGGGCCACCGGCTCCTCAAGAACCGCTCCCTCTGGCGCTCCTTCCCGATCATCCGGTGCGGCGCCTGGCGCCACGGGAACATCGCGCTCGCCGGCGACTCGGCCCACACGGCCCACTTCTCGATCGGATCCGGCACGAAGCTCGCCATGGAGGACGCGATCGCCCTCCGCGACGCCCTGCTCGAGAACCGCGACGTTTCCGCCGCGCTCGAGGCGTACGAAAAAGTCCGCAAGCCGCAGGTCGAGAGCTACCAGCGCGCCGCGCAGGTGAGCCTCCAGTGGTTCGAGGACACCGAGCGCTACGTCGGCCTCGAGCCCATCCAGTTCGGCTTCAGCCTCCTGACCCGCAGCCTCCGCGTCTCGCACGAGAACCTGCGCAAGCGCGACCCCGCGTACGTCGCGTCGATCGACCGCTGGTTCGCGAAGAAGGATCCGGCCCCGCCGCCCCTCTTCACGCCCTACAAGCTGCGCGGGCTCGAGCTCGAGAACCGCGTCGTGGTCTCGCCGATGTGCCAGTACTCGGCCGAGGACGGCACGCCCGACGACTGGCACCTCGTCCACCTCGGGAGCCGCGCGATGGGCGGCGCGGGACTCGTCTTCACGGAGATGACCGACGTCAGCCGCGAGGGCCGGATCAGCCCCGGGTGCACGGGGATGTACAAGCCGGAGCACGCCGCGGCGTGGCGGCGGATCGTCGACTTCGTCCACGCGCGGAGCCGGGCGAAGATCGGCCTCCAGCTCGCCCACGCCGGGCGGAAGGCGTCGACGCGCCTCGCGTGGGAGGGGATGGACGAGCCGCTCGCCGATGGCAACTGGCCGATCGTGTCCGCGTCGCCGATCCCGTGGTTCCCCCACAGCCAGGTCCCGCGCGAGATGACCCGCGCCGACATGGACAAGGTCCGCGACGACTTCGCCCGCGCCGCCCGGATGGGCGAGGAGTGCGGGTTCGACATCCTCGAGCTCCACTTCGCCCACGGGTACTTGCTGTCGAGTTTCATCACGCCGCTCTCGAACACGCGGAAGGACGCCTACGGGGGTTCCCTCGAGAACCGGATGCGCTTCCCGCTCGAGGTGTTCGACGCGGTGCGCGCAGCGTGGCCGGACGCGAAGCCGATCTCGGTGCGCATCTCCGCCACCGACTGGGTCCCCGAGGGGATCGGGCCCGCCGACGCGGTCGAAGTCGCGCGGATGCTCAAGTCCCACGGCTGCGACATCATCGACGTTTCGGCGGGACAGACGGTCCCGCACTCGAAACCGGTCTACGGCCGCCAGTTCCAGACGCCCTTCGCCGAGCGGATCCGGATCGAGGCGGGGATCCCGACGATGACCGTGGGGAACATCTCGTCGTTCGCGGACGTGAACAGCATCCTCGCGGCGGGCCGCGCCGACCTGTGCGTCCTCGCGCGCGCGCACCTGTGGAACCCCTATTGGACGCGCCACGCGGCCCGCGAGCTGGGACACCCGCTCCCGTGGCCGGACCCGTACTCGTCCTTGGATCGATATACACCTCGCTTCACATGATCGACATCGTCGTCAACGCGTCCCTCTTGATTGTCGACACGGCAATCCTGCTCTTCCTTCGCAAACGTCCGCGCCCCGAGGTCTTCGCGGGCCTGCTCGCCGCGGGCGGCATCGCGTCGCTCTTCCTCGCGTTCATCTTCGGCGGCGACAGCTTCGGCATGATGCGCGTTCTCGCATGGGCGATCTTCGTCCACGGGGTCGTCGTCCTCGCGGGCGGCGCGATCATCCTGTGGAAGCCGCACCGGAAGCCGGCGATCGCGGCGCTGGCCATCGCGTTGGTCACCGTCCTCGTGGGCGCGGACGCGTTCTTCGTGGAACCCCATTGGCTCGAGGTCACGCGAGTGAAGATCTCGTCGCCGAAAGTGTCGAGGCGGTTCACGATCGCCGTCGTCGCGGACCTCCAGACCGACGGGATCGGCGACTACGAGCGCCAGGCGCTGGAGCGGGTCGCGCACGAGAAGCCCGACCTGATCCTCTTCGCG
>DASRJF010000431.1:0-2779 GCA_035649615.1 Planctomycetota bacterium
ATCTTCGCCTTGGCGAGGGCGTCGGCCGCGCCGGCCGCCTCGGTACCTTGGTCGAGGACCAGCTTGAGCTTGAACTCCTCCGCCAGGCGGAGCGCCAGCTCCACGGCGTCGATCGCATGGGCCTCGATGCGGACGGTCAGCGGGTTCTTTTCGTCGAGCGCGCGCACCAGGACCTCAAGCCGGGCTTCGAGGCGCGGCTTGTTGGGCTTCTTGGGTTCGTCGGCCGCGGCGGCCGGGGCGGGGTCAGCCGTCTCTCTGGAACGTCCGCCCCTCCTCGGGGGATCCTGCGGCGCGTCGGCCGGTTCCGGTGCCTTGGGAGGTTCCTCTTTCTTGGGCTCCTCCTTCTTCGGCTCCTCTTTCTTCGGCTCGTCCTTCTTGGGATCGTCTTTCTTGGAATCGTCGGCCTTCGCTTCGTCCTTCTTCGGAGCCGGCTTCTTCTTGGCGTCCCACTCTTTCTTCTTCTTCTCGTACTCCTCGAGCTCTTTGCGGTACTTCTCCCACGACTCGCGGTACTTTTTGGCGCCCTCGAAGGCCTCGCGCAGCCCGACGAAGTCGCGGTAACGCTGGGACGCGGTCGAAGTCTCGCCCGTCGCGACGCCCAAGGTCAGTTTCAAGGCGGCCGATCTCTTGAGGATCCGCCCCTCGGGCGCAGGGCCGGGACTGACCCGGACGACGGCGGCGAGGCCGAGCATGGGGCCCCGGCCGGGCGGCGAGACGCAGACCGTCGTCACTCCCGAGGCCAGGGCCTGCTTCAGATCGGTGTCGTCGAAGAAGTCGAGCGCATCGGCCACGTCGTACTCGGCGCTCCCCGTCGCGGCGGGTTCGTCGGCCTTGAGGAACAGCCCGGAGGACGCGTCGACGAGCCCCGGGATGACGACCCGGCCGGCGAGGTCCAGGATCTTCGCGTCGGAGGGGATGGAAATGGACTTCCCCACGGCCTTGATGCGGCCGTTTTCGATGAGGATCGACCCGCCGTCGATGATCGGCCCGCTGACGGTGTGGATGCGGACGTTGGCGAGGACGAGGGCCTTGGACGCGGGATCCTGGAGACGGGGGTTCGGGCGCGATGAAACCGTGAGCAGGGCGATCGCGAGGACGAGGTACTTCATCCACCGGCTCCCGTGACGCAGGCCAGACGTCCGCCGCCCCCGACGCTCGTCCCTCTCCCGGAACGCAGAACGTACCAAGAAGAACCGCCGAAGTCACGGGATCACGGAGACCCGCCAGGTTCGATGGTCAAATCATGCAGGGCGGCGGGACGACCACGCGCTGATGACGATCAACGCGAGCCCGGAGAGCAGGCTGAGCTTGTAGAGACCCTCGGAGATCCGGTGGAGGGATTGGAAGCGCCCTCTAGCGGCCTCGGAATCGCCCACCTGGGATCGCAGGCCCTCCATCGCCGGCACGATCCACGCCTGCAGGCCGACCAGGATGACAATCATCAGGGCGAGCAGGCCCGCCCGGATCCAGTCGACGGTCGAAGGGGGACGGTTCCAGGTGAGCACCAGGCCGGCGGCGGCGAGGAGGGCGCAGGCGATTTCCACGCGGGAGAACGACCGGAGCATCGATCCGAAGATCAATCCAGCCGATTCCCGGGACGGGGCGTTGCGGAAGACGGTCGGCGCCGAGACCGCCAGCGCGGCCAGGCCGCCCACCCACAGGCTGAGGCCGAGCCAGAACAGGGGCGGGCCGAACTTCATCGCTTGAGCATCGACCGGTAGTAGGTGTCGTCGGAGCCCGCGAAGATCGTCGGACCGGACGCGAGCACGGGGGCCCTCATCCGGTCGCCGTCCCGGCCCAGGAACATCTGCAGCAGCGTGGCGTCATCGGCCGTCGCGACCTCGATCTCGCGGATCGAGGGCCCCGCCTTCACGCCCGCCTTCTTGAAGCGCCTCAGAAGCGGGAGGAGGTCTTTCTTGAGCACGGGGGTCTTGCGGACGTTGATCGTCGTGAAGTTGCGCGTGATGCGCTCGAGGACACGCCTCGCGTTCTTGCACCCCGTTCAGAACCGGTCGTAGAAGATCGGACGAACGTCCCCTCTCATCCTGTTTTCGCCGCGTATGCGGTCAGCGCCTCCTTGACGGCTTCCTGGGTCACGAGCGAGCACTTCACCTTGTGCTCGGGGAGCCCCCCGAGCTTAGCGATCACGTCCCGATCGCGCAACTCGAGGGCCTGCGCCGGCGTCCGGCCGATCAGCAGTTCGGTCAGGGCCGAGGCGGCCGCGATGGCCGCGGCGCACCCGAAGGTCTGCGTGCGGGCCTCGGCAATCACCCCGTCTTGGACCCGCATCGTGAGCTTCACCATGTCGCCGCACGCCTTGTTCTCGACGAACGACGACGCATCCGGATTCCTCAACTCGCCGGTGTTCCGGGGGTTGAGGAAGTGGTCCATGACGACCGGATTGTATTCCTCGAATCCCATATCTCTAGGAATGTGGAATTGGGAATGAGGAATAAGCAATGGAATCGGGAATAAGGAATGACCCTGGCATTCTGGATTCCCTATTCCATTCCATCTTCCATCTTCCCGCTTCCCCGGTCTTTACGCCGTCTTGTGGGCCGGTAGAAGTTCCTTGCGTCCCTGGAATCCGTCTTCGAGGTGGTGGTACCAGCCGATTCCGGTCTCGCCGCGCTTCCAGCACAGGAAGACGAGCCGCGAATCGATCACGCCGTAGAAGTCGATGAGGCCGGTCTCCAGGCTCTTGAGTTGGATCTCGTGGTCCGCGAGCACCTTGACCGCGGCATCGTAGTCGCCCTTCGCCCGCTCCATCTCGGCCGCG
>DASRJF010000432.1:0-14683 GCA_035649615.1 Planctomycetota bacterium
CGCAGGGCGAGGTCGCGCTCGTGGGCGCCGATCTTCTCCACGCCTTCGCGCTCGAGGAACTCCAGTCCCGCGGCGAGGCCGGCCAGCCCGTGGGCGTTCGGCGTGCCTCCCTCGAGGTGGAACGGCATCGTCTCGGGCTGAAGTTCGCTCTCCGCGCCGAACCCGGTCCCCCCCTCGCGGAACGCCCGGAGAACCCGCCCGGGCTTCACGTACAGGGCGCCCGTCCCCATCGGGCCGAAGCATCCCTTGTGGCCGGGGAAGGCCACGAGGTCGAGCTGCGCCGCCTGCACGTCGATCGGCACGACGCCCGCCGTCTGCGACGCGTCCAGGAGCAGGATCGCGCCGTGCCCCATCGCCGCCGCGCCCAGCGCCGCCGCGTCGTTGACGACGCCCAGCACGTTCGAGCCGTGGGTCAGGGCGATGAGGCGGGTCGCCGGGGTGAGCGCCTCGCGCACCGCGTCGACCGAGAGGCTGCCGTCCGCCTCGGCTCCGATCCGCGTGACCGAGATCGCGCCCGCCTGCTCCAGCGCGGAGAGCGGCCGGTTGATCGAGTTGTGCTCGAGGACCGAGGTGACGACGTGGTCGCCGGGCCGGAGCAGCCCCTTGATCGCGATATTGAGCGCGTCGGTCGCGTTCAGCGTGAGGACGATGCGGTCGGGCGACTCCGCGTTGAGGAGGCGGGCGATGCGGGCGCGCGCTTCGGCGATCTTCGCCTCGGCCGCCACGGCCATGCGGTGCCCGCTCCGGCCGGGATTGGCGGCTCCCTGGCGCGCGAACTCGTCCAGCGCGCGATAAACCGACTCGGGTTTCGGAAACGTCGTCGCCGCGTTGTCCAGGTAGATCATGGAGCGGGTTGAGGTTGGGGAACCGGCGGACGGCGGCGCAGGCGGCGCGCGCCCATCGCGGCGGCTCCGAGGAGCACTCCTCCGGCGGCGTAGGCGGCGGACACTCCGCCCCACGCCGGGGGACGGGCGTCGACGTAGTCGGCCACGTTCGTCCGGTACATCGACGGAAGGTCGCGGAGCAGGTCGATGTCGAAGGAACCCGCGGCGAGGACACACCACGGGTTGACGGAAAGCAGGAACTCGAGGCGAGACTGCGCGACGTGGCGATCACCGCGTTGCGCTTCCCTCACGACCGGCGGCGCGAGGAAGAGCGTGGAGCCGATGAGCACGACGACCAGCCCCGAGACGACCTGGCCCGCCGCGAGGTGAAGTCCGAGCGCGAAAAGCGCGAACGCCGTGGACAGGACCGTCACCGCCACGAGCGACGGCCGGGGGGCACCCGCCAAAAGTCCCCACAGGAGGACGATCGCGAGGAGCGCCGCGTGTCCGAGCGTCGCCGCCTTCCACCCGGGGCGCCAGGCCCAGAGCGCGGGCGCGAGGAACGCCGCGGCCGCCGGCAGGGCGAGCGCCGCGATGCGGAAGCCCGTCATGGCGGCCAGTCTATCACGGCCTCGGTTTCGAATTCAGGGACGTCAGGTAGCGCACCAGCGACGCGTGCTCGGGCCGGTCCAGCTTGACCAGGTTCTCGCGGACCATGTCCTGCACGTGGGCGCGCCACTCGTCGTCGCCGTACGCGTCAACGTCATGGAGCCGGTGGCAGCCGGCGCACTTCTCGATGTACAGCAGGCGGCCCTGGCGCAGGTCCGCGAGGACCGCCTCGTTCCCCCCCGCGTCGGCGCGGTCGGGTTCGGGAACGAAGGCGGCGCAGGCGGAGAGCGTCGCGGCCAGGGCCGCCGCCAGCGGGAAAATCCAGGCGCGGCGGTGCATCAAAAGTGGATCCCGAAAATGAGCCGGACTTCGTACTTCTCCAGGTCCTCCAGTTCGAGGCCCGAGTTCTCCTTGATGTCGACCTGCTTCAGGAACGTGAGCGTGGCCCACCATCCCTTCGTCGCGACGTGCACGTTGGGGCCGACGAAGTAGGCGTGGCTCTCGGTCTCGGAGAACGTGCCTTCCATCAGCTGCCGGGCGAGGCCCTCGAGGCCGATGTTGACGCCGGCGCCGAGGCCATAGGAGACGCCGAACGAGTGGGCGATTTCCGACTCCTTCTCCCACTCCGTCTCGCCGGAGGGCTCTTCCTCCTCCTCGCGCTCCATCTCGAGGATGAGGTTGTAGGCGAACGTCCATTTCCCGGCGTCCGCGCTCGCCACGAACTTGGTCTCCAGCTCCTGCTCGTGCTCGCCGAGGCCGACTTCGCCGTACAAGAGCAGGCCCACCGGCGAGGTCGCGTCCGTCAGCCGGTACTTCCACTCGCTTGAGACGCCTTCGAGCTCGACTTCGGTCTCGTCCTCGAGGCCGGTGACGCCGTCGACATTCAGGTACTCGAGGTTCAGGTAGAACGCCGTGGTGAGGCGGTCCGTGATGCCGTACTCGATCTCCTCCCGGAAATCGATGCGCATGAAGTCGCCGTCTTCCTTGCCGGTCCGGAGCGTGGCCCACTGCTCGAACTCGAGCCCGCCCTTGGGGAGGGTCTTGGCCTGGTAGCTGTACGTGAACTTCCGCTCGTCGGCCCCGGCGGGGGCGGCGATCGCGGCCACGGCGAGGGCGGCCAGCACGGCGCGCGCGGTTCTCATGGGAGGGGATCCTTTCGTAGGGTGATATTGAGACTCAGTCTCAGTAAGGGTCTCAGGGGAGGATTCGAGGGGGGTCATGGGGGCTTTAAATCCCGGGTCTCGCCAGGGAGCACCCGGCGCAACCCCGGCCCTTCCGGCCGATGAGGCGCGCGAAGCGGACGGCGAGCGCCGACCCGGCGGCCGCCACGATGGACAGGGCGATCAGCGATTCGATCATGTCACGCCCCTCCCCCCGCCGCGAGGGCGATCCGGTACGCGGCGAACGAGGCGACCCACGCGAGCGCCATGAGCCCCCCGAGCTGGAGGAGCGCCCAGCGCCAGGAGCCCGACTCGCGGCCGACCGTCACGACGGTCGAGCTGCAGAGCATCGCGTAGACGAAGAAGACCATGAGCGAGATCCCGGAGGCGAGCGTCCACCGGGGGGCGCCCGTCACGGGATTCCGTTCCGCCTTCATTTTCTCCCGGAGCGGCGCGCTGTCGTCCTCCGCGCCCTCGACGCCGTAGACGGAGCCCATCGTCCCCACGTAGACCTCGCGCGCGCTGAGGAACGCCGTCAGCAGCCCGATGCCGGTCTTCCAATCGTGTCCCAGGGGCTCGAGGGCGGGCTCCACGAGCTTCCCCGCGCGGCCCGCGATGCTCTTCTCGAGCGGCGGCGGCGCGCCGTTCTCCCTGGGATAGTTCGACAGGAACCAGAGCAGGATCATGATCCCGAGGATCACGGTGCCGGCCCGCACGAGGAAGGCGCGGACGCGGTGCCAGAGCTGGATCCCCGTCGACCGCAGCGTCGGGCGCCGGTAGGGAGGAAGCTCGACGATGAAGTGGGTGCGGCCCGGCCCCCGCCGCGCGCGGCCCAGGACCCAGGCGACTCCCATCGCGGAGACGGCGCCCAGGACGTAGAGGCCCGCCAGGACCAGCGCCTGGACCCACGGGGCCGCGAGAATCACGGTCCCGATGAGCAGCGCGTAGACCGGCAGCCGGGCGCTGCACGTCATGAGCGGCGCCACGAAGATCGTCGCCAGCCGTTCGCGCCGGTCGGGGATCACGCGCGCGCCCATCACGCCCGGCACGGCGCACGCCATCGAGCCGAGGAGCGGCACGAAGCCGCGCCCCGACAGCCCCACGGCCGACATCGGCCGGTCGAGCAGGACGACCGCGCGCGCCATGTACCCGGTGTCCTCGAGGATCCCGAGGAAAAGAAAAAGGATGACGATCTGCGGCAGGAAGACGACGACCGCGCCGACGCCGCCCAGCACGCCATCGGCCAGGAGCCGGCCCAGCTCCCCCTCCCCGCGCACGAGGCCCTGGAGCGCGGCGATTCCCGACTCGATCCACTCCATCGGCCACGCCGCGAGCCAGAACATCGCGAGGAAGACGGTCGTCATGACGCCGAGGAAGATGGCGATCCCGTAGACCGGATGCGTGAACAGGTGATCGAGGCGACGGCTCGCGTCGCGAACCGGATCGATTTTCGACCGCCGGACCGCGCGCCCGACGATCGCCTCGACCTGGCGATGGCGCGCGCCGACGACCGCGTCGCGCAGGCCGCCGTTCGCGCCGGCCGCGAGCTCCGCCCGGAGCGATTCGCGCGCCTCGCCGGGGACGCCGTCAGCGTCCGGCCCCTCGATGAGCGCGTCGACGATCTCGGCGTCGCCGGGACTCCCCGGCCACGACGCGCGGAGGCGCTCGCACATGCCGTGCAGCGGTTCCGGAAGCCGCGCGGGCGCCCGACGGCCGAGTCCGCACGCCGCCGCCGCCTCGGCGGCCAGGGTCGCGATCCCCTCCCCGGCCGGCGCGACGGTTCGCACCGCGGGGACGCCCGTTTCGCGGGCGAGGGCCGCGTAGTCGATGGAGACGCCGGCCTTCTCGGCCTCGTCGGCGATGTTGACGCACGCGACGACCGGCAGCCCGAGGTCGCGGACTTCGAGGAGGAGATAGAGCCCCACCTCGGGGTGGAGCGCGTTGATCACGACGACGGCCGCGTCGGGCGCGGGCGTATCGGCGCGGCGACCGAGGAGGACGTCGACCGCGATGCGCTCGTCGGGCGACCGCGGCGCGAGGCTGCGGATCCCGGGAAGGTCGATGACGCGGAGGGCGGCGCCGTCGGCCGTCTCCGCGAGCCCCACGCGGCGTTCGACGGTGACGCCCGCGTAGTTGGCGACGCGCTGGCGCAGGCCGGTCAGGCGGTTGAAGAGCGTGCTCTTCCCGCAATTCGGGTTGCCGACGAGGGCGACCGTGCGCAGGGCCGGGGGCGCGGCGACGCTCACGGGGACTCCTCCCGCACGTGAATCGTGCCGGCGTCCGCGCGCCGGAGGGCGAACCGGAATCCGCCCCGGTCGAGGACCATCGGTCCGCCGAACGGGAGGGCGCGGACGACCTCCAGGTCGGACCCGGGGACGAGCCCCAGCTCCGCGAGGCGCGTCGCGAGCGCGCCGTCGATCCGCTCGATGCGGACCCGCGCGCCGGCCGTCTTCCGGTCGAGGGTGTCAGGCATGCCGTTCCACTCTCTGCGGCGCCTTGGACTGGCACCGGCGGCAGTAGCCGAAGATCTTGTGGCTGTGGTACATCGCGGTGAAGTGGTGGCGGCGGGTCACCTCGTCCTGGAGCCGCTCGATGCGGGGTTCCCGGAACTCGATCACGGCGCCGCACGAGACGCAGAAGAGGTGGTCGTGGTGGGGCCGGCCCAGGGCGCGCTCGTAGACCTTGTGCCCCGACCCGAAATCGTGCTCGTCGAAGAGGCCGCTCCCGCGGAGGATCGCGAGCGTCCGGTAGACGGTCGCCCTCCCCACCGGCGTGCCGTCCCGCCGGAGGAGCTCGATGAGGTCGTCGGCGGCGACGTGGCCCCCGGTCGAGAGGAGCTTGCCCGCCACGAGGCGGCGGGGCTTCGTGAGCTTGAGGCCCCGCTGCCGGAGCCGCTCCTGGAACGTCCCGAGGTCGACTTTCATCGAGATCTCTAATTGATACTGAGTCTCAGTATCTAAGTAGAGAATAAGGAAACGTGCGGATGAAAGCAAGAAAGAATGAAAGGAAAAGAGGTGGTCCCGGCAGGAATCTCGAATCTCGAATCTGGGCTGGGGAATCAGCGGGCGGGCTTGCAGGCGTCGCAGTGGACGGCGACGCCGGGACCGGGAGGAGCCGGCAGGAACACCTCCACGCCGCACGTGGCGCAGAGCGTGACGTGGCCGGGACCGGCGGGCTCCTTCGCGCGGGCCGCCTCCTGGGCGGTCCGGCGCGCGCGCGCGTCGGCCCGGCACGGCGGGCAGCGGCGCGGCTCGTGGCCGTAGCCCCGCCGGGTGTGAACCTTCTGCTCGTCCTCCGAGAAGATGAAGGCGAGCCCGCACTCCACGCAATTGAAGATCTTGTCGCCGCTCATGCCTTGAGACCGTCCACAACCATGGCCACCGCCACCAGGAGGAGCAGGCCCGCCAGGATCCTCTTGATCCCGTCCGGCCTGATCTTGGGCGCCACGATCGCCCCGACCTGCGCGCCCGCCGCCGCGCCCAGCCCCACGATCACCATCGTCCGCCAGTCCACCGACGGCTCGGGGGGCAAGGCGTACGCGACCATCCCCCCCGCCGCCGTGACGGCGAGCACGACCTGGGACGTCGCCACCGCCACGTGGACCGGCATCCCGTAGAGGACCACCATCACCGGCACGTGCAGGAACCCGCCTCCCACGCCGAAGAGGGAGGAGACGAACCCCACGATCAAGCTAACCGCGACGCCGAACGGAAGATTCACGCCGTATTCATGCCGCACGCCGAAGGCGTCCGTGAAGTCGCGACGCGTTCCCCGCCGGAACCACGCCAGGCGCGTCGCGTCGCCCGCGGACGGATTGGCGGCCAGCAGCGACACCGCGGCCAGCGCCACGACGACCGCGAACGCGATCTTGAACTGCGAGGCGTCGATCGCCGCCCCCGCCTTCCGGCCGAGCCACGCGCCGGGAAGCGTCGCCCCGGCGAACGCGGCCGCGACGGCCCAGTCGATCCGGCGCTGGAGCGTCCAGCGGACCGACCCCGACACCGCGTTGAAGACGATCGCCCCCAGCGACGTCCCCACCGCCCGCGCCGGGGCGAGCCCGCCGGCGAGCGTGAAGTACGGGACCATGAAGAAGCCGCCGCCGACGCCGACGAGCGTGCCCAGGAATCCGACCCCGATGCCGAACGGGATGAGGACGGCGGGATGAAGTGCGAGTGTTTCCATTTTCTGCCGGCGCGCCCCATCATATCGCGGAGCCCCCGCCCCCTTGCTAGACTGAGCCCCCGTGAAAATCGCCACGCTGGGGGGAGGGACCGGCCAGGCGCAGGTGCTCCGGGGACTCGCGGCCCGGGGCGCGGAGGTGACGGCCGTCGTCGGCGTCACCGACAACGGAGGACACAGCGGAGCCCTCCGGAAGCAGCTCGGCATCCCCGCGGTCGGCGACCTCCGGGGCTGCATCGCGGCCCTCGCCCTTCCGGGCAACGGACTGGGACGCGCGCTCAACCAGAGATTCAAGTCCGGCGATCTCCAGGGCGCCAGCCTCGGCAACCTCATCCTGGCGGGGCTCGCCGCGTCCGAGGGATCCTTGACCGGCGCCGCGGGCCGCCTCGCCGAGCTGACCCGGGCGCGCGGGCGCATCCTCCCCGTCTCGGAGGGAACATCGCAGATCTCGGCCCGGCTCATGAACGGACGGACCATCCGGGGCGAATGGGAGATCATCCGGCGGTCGCCCCGCACCCGCATCGCGGCGCTCTTTCACGACCCGCCGATCTCCGCGACGAGGGACACGCGGCGGGCGCTCCGCCAGGCGGACCTCGTCGTTCTCGGCCCGGGGTCCCTCCGCACGGCGATCGTGTCGATCCTGCTCGTGAAGGGCGTGAGCGAGGCCCTGAAGCGAAAGCGCGTCGCGTTCGTCCTCAACATCCTGACGCAGGCCGGCCAGACGGACGGGTTCACCGCGGCGGACCACGTCGAGGAGATCTCGCGCTACCTGGGGAAGGTGCCCGAGGTCGTGATCGCCAACACGCGAAAGGTCCCCGACTGGGCGCTGCAGGGGGCGGAGTTCGTGGATCCCGTCGGGCTCGACCACGTGGGGGACGACCTGCTCGAGCCTCTGAAGCGTTCGGATCTCAAGAGCCGATCCCGGCCCTCGCAGTTCATCTCCGGACCCCACCTGGTCCGGCACGACCCCGCGAAGCTGGCGCGGGCGATCCTGAGGACGGCGAGGGGCTGAGACTGCGCTCAGAACTTCACGTCCAAGGTCGCGATGAAGTTCGTGCCCGGTTCGTTGGTGCCCGAGCCGTGGTACCGGTAATCGCGGTCCGCGAGGTTCTCCACGGCCACGGTGACGGTGGCCTGCTCGCACAAGGTCACGGCGCCGCGCAACGTGAGCACCATGTACCCGGGCGTTCCGCCGGGCGGGATCCGCTGGGTGTCCGTCTCGTCCGTCGGTGAGAGCCGCTCCTGGTGGCGGACGCCGGTGACGAGCCCCTCCACCCACACGCGCCGGGGGACGTCCTGCCAGCGCACCGCCAGGTGCGACGTCGTGGGGTTCATCTTGCTGATCGGCCGCTCCTTGATCTCCGTTCCGACGAGCGCGTCGAGGTTGCCGATCGACCAGGTCGCGTCGACGCGCGCGCTCCAGGCCTCGGAAAACTCGTAGGTCGCCGACGCCTCGACGCCCTTGACCCAGCCGTCGGAGAAATTCTCCTTAGTGAACGCGGTCGGCGAAATCGACGGGGCGGGGAGGCGGGCGATGAAGTCGTCGAGGTCGGTGTAGAAGCCCACCAGCTGGCCCTGGAAGCCGGCAAACCTAGTGCGGGCGCCGAGTTCGTAGTTCACCGACGTCTCGGGGTCGAGATCGGGATTCGGGAAGTCCGTCTGTCCGGACAGCACGAGCCGGACGGCCGTGGTGTCGTCCAGGTTGGGCGCCCGGAATCCCTGCGACACGCCGCCGAAGAGCTTGAAATCCTCCGACGCGTGCCAAAGGAAGCGCGCCGTGCCGGCGAGCGCCGAGTACGTCTCCTCGAAGTCCTCCAGGTTGGGTCCGCCGAGGCCGCTGGGGTCGACGTCTTTCGCGTCGATCTTCTCCCACGTCCAGCGGGCGCCGAGCGTGAAGTCGACCGCTCCCACCGTGACCTCGTCCTGGAGGAAGACGCCGGCCAGGTCGACTTGCGCGTCGCCGGCGATCTCGCCCCGCTCGAAGTCGGTCCGGACGCCCGCGGCCGACCGGTTGAAGCCGCTGCTCTCGACGCGGTCGCTCGTGAAGTCGAAACCGCCGGTGATGAATCCGAGGCCGGTGCGCTTCCCCGCGTGCAGGAAGGTCCCCGGCGCGTAGATCTCGAATTCCCGGTACTCCTTGGCCCCCGCGCTCGTGATCCGGTTCAAGTCCTCGTAGTGGCGGTGGAGCGAGAGGCTGGCGTGGACGGAGTCGATGACCCCGCCCAGCTCGTCCGCGCGGTACTGCACGTACGCCAGGTCGCGCTCCTGGTCGAAGTCGTGGCGCAGGTCGGTGCCGGCGACGGTGCCGTGCCACTCCTTCGCGTAGATCGTGCGGTGCGTGCGGGGGACGTCGTCCTGCCGGACGGACTGCACGGCGAAGGTCAACGTCTGCTTCGTCCCGAGATTGAGGACGAACTTCGAGTCGAGGTCGTACTCGTCGTACCCCGTGTTCGGCTGCTCCCCCGTGTGGCGGCCGCCGATCACGTCATTCATGTCGCGGACGGTGACGCCGGCCATCACGCCGGACGACGGCCCCGCGGCGGAAAAGTCCAGGCGCTCCACGAAGGACTGCTCGGCCGAGGAATAGCGGCCGAGCGCGCGCGCCTCGAGGTTCCACGTGTCCGGGAACGTGTCGATGGTCCGCGTGTGGACGTAGACCGTGCCGCCGATGGCGTCGCTGCCGTAGAGGCTGCTCGCGGGCCCGCGGAGAACCTCGAGGCTCCCGACGGTGAACGAATCGATCGTGTTCCAGTACTGGTTGGGGCCGTCGCGGAATCCCGCGTGGTTGAGGCGGATCCCGTCGATGAGGAGGACGTTGCGGAAGCCCGTGAAGCCGCGGATGAAGGGCGACCCGTGGCCGGCCGCGGTCTTCTGGACGGTGACCCCGGGGATCTCCTTGAGGGCGTCGGGAAGCGAGCGGCCCTGGCGTTCGAGCAGCTTCTCCTCTTCGAGGAGATCGATCGAGTACGGGGCGACCCAGGGGTCGTCGGGCTTCAGCGGGCTGGCGGTGATGACGACGGTCTGGTCGGGCGCGGGCTTCCTGGGCTCCGGCTCTTGAACCTGGAGAATGAACAGGAGCGGGATCAGCGCGTGCATGGAGTGTCCTCGTGATTAAGGTCGTGTTAAGCAACCGACGTGCCACGCGCTCCGCCCTGCGGGGGCGGCGCCCCGCGGCGGCGGTTCGAGCTACTAACTGCTCAGCCGATGCGCACTCAATAACCCGGGGGCTTCGGACCTGGCGTGTATTCGCTCATGAATGAGGGATTGATCTTTCCCCCTGCGTGGCGCTTCGCCGTCGCCAGGTAGCGCATCGCGCGATCCTCGAACGTCGCGAACTGCTCGTCCGTCACGCGCCCGATCGGCTTCGCGGGGACTCCGGCGACGACCGAGCGGGGCGGCACCTTCTGGTTTTCCCGGACGAGGGCCCCGGCCGCGACGATGCATCCCTCCCCGATCTCGCTTCCCGCCAGGAGGATGGAGCCCATCCCGATCAGGCACTTGTCGGCAATCGACTTCCCGTGGATGACGGCCGCATGGCCGATCGTGACGAATTTTCCGATCGCGAGGTCGAGGCCGGGATCGCAGTGAAGGACGCAGAGGTCCTGGATGTTGGTGTTCTCGCCCACCGTGATGGGGGCCATGTCGCCGCGGAGGACGGCGCCGTACCAGACGTTGACCCCGGAAGCGAGCCGGACGTCTCCGACGATGGTCGCATTGTCCGCAAGGTAGATGCCGTTCTTGTGAACGAGTGTCATGGCTCAGATTGTAGATGGTGGATTGTTGATTGTGGATCAGACCCGGGCCGAGCGGCCGTCATCTACAATCGACAATCTACAATCCACAATCTTGCGTCAGCTCGCCGCTCTCGCGTTCTCGTGAAGCACTCTCAAGTAGCGTTCCTTCTCCCTCTCGAAAACGTACACGATGAGGGTCACGCGGTGCTGGCGCCAGCCCGCGGAGTACTTGTGGGCCCACTCCGCGCAGACCTCCTGGGGATCCGGGGCGGCGCCCGTCTTCACGCCCTGGATCCACTTCTCGCGCTCGATCTCGGCGACCTGCTCGAGGATCTCGCGCTCGGGGTTGATGCTGCGGTTCTGGATGATGAAGAACTTGATGGCGGTGTCGTCGGGGATGGGCGGGAGGCCGCGCTCGATCTGGTCCCGCTTGTACTGCTCGATTTCCGGGGCGTGGACGATGATGAAGCGCTCGAGGTCGGTCTTGATGTAATCCAGTTGACCCGACTCGTACTTCGACCGAATTTCGTCGATTTCCGTCATACCCCGGCCTGGATCCCCCCCTCTACCCTAACGCAACGCCGGACCCCTTGCCATCAGGCCAGGCCGAGGAACTCGGCCAAATTGGCCTTCCGGGTGAAAATCGGCTCGAGGGTGCCCCGGGGCGACGTGAGGATGGCGTTGACCCCCAGCCCGTGGCCGGCGAAGCGGCTGGTGCCGTGGGAGATGACGCCGATCGTGATGGCGCCCGGCTGCCAGCGGTGGCCGTGCGTGGCGTCGTGGTCGGTGATGGCGACGAGGTCTCCGAGCCGGACCTGGTCGAGCGTGAATTCCTTGAGCACCTCGGCGGAGCTGGTCTGGATGTCGCACCCGCCCGACTGGGGGTAGGCGCCGAGTCCGGCCCCCGCGAGCTTGCCGGGGATGACCTTGGCGACCGGGACGCGGACCTTGCCGCCCTTCTCGGAGGGATTCAGGGCCCGGAGGAGCCGCGGTCCCATGTTGAACACGGTGAGGTCCGGGTAGTCGAGGAACCGGAGGCCGACGCCCGCGGCGCGGACCTGGATCCGATCGCCGACGCAGAGCCGGTCGACGACGCGCTTCGGGAAGGAGACGAAGACGCGGTCGCCCCCGCAGTGCTTGCCCGTGACGACGCCCGCGACGCCCTTGAGCTTGAGGTCCTTGCCTTCGAAGACGGCGTCCGTGATGACGGCGTCGTTGCCGATGCAGGCCAGGGCCGCGAGGGCGGCGTTCTCGCGGGGGTCGTCGGCGCGGAGGGCGACGCCGGGTTCGACGTGATCGCCGCCGGCCCAGCCGCCCGCCGGATCGCCGACGCGGACGTTGAACGTGATGCCGGAGCCGCGGACGGGGACGCCGGAGTGGCCGTCGGCGGCGGGCCGGAGGTCGTGGGCCTCGGCGCGCGGATGGCCGATGCGTCCGGCGACGGCGGATTCGACCAGCTGGTCGACGTTGGACTTGATCATGGGGCCTCCTGGGATCCCTTCCGGGACCGAAACCCCTCCGCTCCGGAGGCCATACTTTACGGATTTGACATATGACTTTCAACCCCCGCCCGGCGCGCGCAATTCACTTATGAATTCGCCGCGCCCGCGGGCCCCGAAGGAGGCGCTTCGTTTCCCCTCGGGGCGGGAAGGTCGATCGTCACCGTCGTCCCCCGGCCCTTCTCGCTCTTGATCTGCAGCCGCCCCCCGTGATTCTCCACGATGCTGGCCGCCACCGGGAGGCCCAGCCCCGATCCCTCCCCCGCCTCCTTCGTCGTGTAGAAGGGGTCCAGGCACCGCTCGAGCTCCTCGGGCGTCATCCCCATCCCATTGTCCTGGATGGAGATATGAGCGCGGCCCCCCTCCCGACGATCGGAGATCCGGATCTTTCCCTGGCCCGTTTCGACCGCGTCCACCGCGTTCATCAGGATGTTGAGGATCGCCTGCTGCAATTCCAGGGGGTCGCCGACCACGGGGGCCGCCGCCGCCTCCACCTCGATCGCGTACTGGACGCCCCGCCGGCTGGCCTTGTGGTCCAGGAACGCGACCGCGCGGTCGACGATCTCCCGCAGCGACACCGGCACCGGCTGGAAGGCCTGCGGCCGGAAGTGCAGGATCTTCTGCACGATCGCCTTGACCCGGGCGAGCCCGTCGGAGATCAGCTCCAGGTACTGGGCCTGCTTTTCCGCGCCGAGCTTCCCGGACTTCAGGACCTCCGCCGCGTTCATCATGCCGCCGAGCGGGTTGTTGATCTCGTGGGCGATGCCGGCCGCGAGCGTGCCGGTCGTCGAAAGCCGCTGGGCGTGGAAGAGCTTGCGCTCGGTGTCCGTGATCCGCTCCCGCGCCTTCTGGATGTCGCTCTTCAGCGTCTCGTGGTACGCCTCGAGCTTCTCCATCATGGAGTTGAAGGCGCGGATCATCGTGGCCACCTCGTCCTCCCTCGCGGGAGCCGGGATGGGGCGCGAGTAGTCGCCCTCCGAGACGCGCCGCGAGCCCTCGACGATCGACGTGAGGGGCGCGATCACCATGCGGTTGATCAGCATGTACGTGAGCAGGACGAGCGTCAGGGCGCCCAGGACGAGGATGGCGACGCTCGTCCAGAGCGTGCCCATGATGGTCGACGAGATCTTGAGGTCCGGCTTGAGGTCGAGGCGCGCGACGACCGTCTCCCGGCCCGGCCCCACGAACCGGAAGTAGGCGCGGGGCCGCTCGGGACCGCCGCTGGAGATCACCTGCTCCGTCGCGAACGCCCGGCGGAAGAGGGCGGTCTCCTCGGGCGGGACCGCGGACTCCCCGGTGTTCGACGAGCGGACGGCCAGGCCTTCGCTCTCCAGGGCCGCGATGAGCCATCCGTCGATGAGCCCCGAGTTGGCGAGGCGGACGTTGAACGCCGGCCAGGTCTTCGGCGAGGTCTCCCCGCCCGGCTCGGAGATCCACGCCTCGAAGAGGCGGCCCAGCCGGATCGCCTCGTCCTCGAGGTGGGCGGCCTGGCGCGCGTAGCTGTCGATCATGAGGTTGGCCGTGACCAGCGCCCACACGAGGATCATCACCCCGGTGACGCCGCCGATCATCCGTCCACGAAGGCTCATTTGAAGTTAGGGAATGAGGAATTTGGAATGGGGAATGAGGAATGGAATTGGGAATGAGGAATGGAATGGGGAATCAGGAATGGCGCCGGAGTTGATCCCGCGGGATTTCATTCCCGATTCCTGATTCCATTCCTTATTCCACATTCCTCATTCCCCATTCTCCCTGAAAAAAAGAAAGCGCCTCCTTGCGGGAGGCGCTCTCTTGGGCGACCCAATTCGTGCTTCTAGCTCTTCGTCGACCCGATGCCCTGCAGCAGGCTGACCAGCGGCAGGAAGAGGGCCACGACGATGAAGCCGACCGTGAAGCCCAGGCCGACGATGAGCAGGGGCTCCAGGATGCTCATGAGGGCGCTCACGGCCGCGTCGACTTCCGCGTCGTAGTTGTCGGCGATCTTCAAGAGCATCTTGTCGAGCTCGCCCGTCTCCTCGCCGACGTCGATCATGTTGATCACGATGTCGTCGAAGACGCCGCTCTGGGCCAGGGGCTCGGCGATGGACTCGCCTTCGCGGATCGAATCGTGGACCTTCGCGATGGCGGACGCGACGACCTCGTTGCCCGTCGCGTTCTTGACGATGTTCAGCGCCTCGAGGATGGGCACGCCGGACTGGAGCAGCGTTCCCAGCGTGCGGCAGAACCGGCCGATGATCGACTTCTTGATGATCGGTCCGATGAGCGGGGCGTGCAGCTTGAACCGGTCGATCGTGTGGCGGCCGCCCTTGGTGCGCCCCCACGCCTTCAGGATGAAGTACAAGATGACCGGGGCGAAGATCAGGACGAACCACCAGGTCTTGACGAAGTTCGAGATGCCCATGAGGGCGACGGTCATCGGCGGCATGTTGACCTTGACCGACTTGAACACGTCCTCGAACTTCGGGACGATGAAGGTCATGATCGCGAGCACGACGCCGATCGCGATGATGATGACGACGATCGGGTAGATGGACGCGCCGATGATCTTCCGCTTCAGGGCCTCCATGCGCTCCATGAAGCCCGCGAGGCGCTGCAGGATGACGTCGAGCACGCCGCCCGCCTCGCCCGCCTTCACCATGTTCACGTAGAGCTTGTCGAACGTCTTCGGGTGCTTGTTC
>DASRJF010000433.1:0-2006 GCA_035649615.1 Planctomycetota bacterium
CGCGGAAGTAGCCACTCCATCGGCAGGCCGATCACGTTCGTGAACGACCCGTCGATCCGCTCGATGAGCGGATCGCGACCCTTGCGCACGTAATAACCGCCCGCCACTTTCGTGGGATCGATGCGCGCAAAGACCCGGAGGATCGCCGCGTCGTCGAGCGGGCGCACGCGCACGCGCGAGATCACGGCGCGTTTCAGGATTCGCCCGCCGCGGCGGAGCACGACGCCCGTCGCGAGCTCGTGCGTCTTCCCCGAGAGCTTCCGCGCGAGGTCGAGCGCCGCCTTGCGGGTCGCGGGCTTTCCGTATATCCTTCCCCGGAACGCGATCATCGTGTCCGCGGCGAGCACCCACCGGTAGGGATGGGTGCGGGCGGCGGCCTTGGATTTGCGAAGCGCGTTTTCCAGGACGGTCGCGGCGAGGGTCCGGCCGCGGCCGCGAAGTTCGCGCGCCCTCGAGGGCATGGCCTCGAACGGGACGCCGGCTTCGCGGAGCAGCGCACGCCGCGCGGATGATGCGGACGCCAGGATCAGCATGAGGAGCGGCACATCCTAAACAGTCGCGGGCTGCGCCTTCAACAGAGGGTCCTGCAATCGCCGATGGCGGGATGCACGGACCTCGCCTACCGCCGCGTCGCGCGCCGGTTCGGATGCGAGCTCGCCTTCTGCGAGATGGTGAAGGACCGCCCCGTGATCGAGTGGAACGAGCGGACGCGGGACATGCTCGCGACGGCGGACTGGGACCACCCGCTCGGGATGCAGCTCCTCGGCCGCGACCCGGCTCTCCTCGCGGAGGCGGCGAAGCGTCTCGAGGGGCTCGGCGCGGACGTCATCGACCTCAACCTCGGCTGCCCCGTCAACAAGGTCGTGAAGGACCAGTGCGGCTCGGCGCTCCTGCGCGAGCCCGACCAGGTCGCGCGCATCTTCGAGAAGCTCGTGCCCGCGGTGAAGATCCCCGTGACGATGAAGATGCGGACGGGCTTCGACGACGGGGACGACGACCGCTTTCTCGAGGTCGCGCGGCTCGCGGACCGGGCGGGCGTCGCGGCGATCACGGCCCACGGCCGCACGCAGAAGCAGCTCTACCGCGGGCTTTCCAACCACGAGGCGATCCGCAGGGTGAAGGAGTCGGTCTCGATCCCCGTCATCGGCAACGGCGACATCCGGGGCGGCGCGGACGCGCAGCGGATGATCGACGCGACGGACTGCGACGGCGTGATGCTCGCCCGCGGCGCGCTCGGGAATCCATGGATCTATCGCGAGGTGCAGGCGGCGCTGACCGGTGGCGAGATCCCCGCGCCTCCCACGATCGCGGACCGCGCGGCGGTGCTCGCCGATCACTTCACGTACCTGCGCGAACTTTATGGCGACCGCCATGCCTGTCTTCGGGTGCGTCGCGTCGTCTCGTGGTACATCGTCGGCGTGGTCGGCGGCTCGGACATGCGCGTGCGCGCGTTCAAGGTCGAGGAGCCGTCGCAGGTCGAGTCGATCGTCGCCGACTTCGCGAAGAGCGAGCCGGCTCAAAAGGACGAGAGGGAAGCGGTTTGCGAAACTCAAACCACAAGCTGACGCGCCGCCACGTCCAGGTGCTCCAGTGCATGGCGCGCGGGTGCACGTCGGAAGAGACGGCGAAGAAGCTCGGCATCAACACGAAGACCGTCGCCGCCCACCGCGCGAGCCTGCTCGTCCGCCTCAACGCCCAGAACGGCCCGCACGCCGTGTACCTGGGGGTGAAAAGGGGTTTGATTAGGTGAGACTTCAGACTTCGGACTTGAGACCTCAGAGTTCGGCGGACGCCGGACCCCGGATCACCTTGGACCTTGAACTCAGGACTTCTAGTCGGTCAGGCGATTCCAGCGCTCGACGGGGCCCTTCTTCTCCTTGACCTCGACGTCCTCCCACTCCTTCACCTGGTCCTCGTTGAACTGCTTGCCGCACTCGTAGGACGTGCAGCGGTACTCGAAGGCGTCGTTCGCCGAGAAGGCGTTGATCTCGTTCTTCTTCACGCGC
>DASRJF010000434.1:0-7477 GCA_035649615.1 Planctomycetota bacterium
GGCCTACGCCACTTCCTTGAGCGAGTGTTTTTCTCCGCAGGCAAACGTCGCGCACCCGCCGTTGAACTCCCAGCAGTCGGGATGGTGGGGCGTGCGGCAGCGGCGGCAGCGGACGTGCTCGTCGGGCGCGATGGGATGGGAGCAGACGAGGCACTTCGACGTTTCGCCGGCCGGGGCGGCCGCCTCGTCGAGGATCTCGATGCCGTTCTCCCGCTCCCAGGCCAGGAGGAGGCGGTCGTGGAGGGAGTCGCACAGCCGGGCGAACAGGGCAAGGTCGGGAGCATCCCGCACGACCCCCCGCTTGCGGATGAAGATGCGGGACGAGGACGCCGACAGGTGCGCGTGGCCGTTCCCCAGCAGGTCGCGCAGGTCAGAGAGCGCGCGGCGGGCCGATTCATCGAGCACGGCGCGCGCGAGCGGAAGGTCGCTCGAGAGCACGCGCGTGCGGCGGTCGAAGTCGTTGTCGCCCGTGGCGACGCGGACCATCCCGGCGAGGCTCGACTCCACGATCTCGTCGGGCGCGAGCGGGCCGATCTCCAGGCGATGGCGCCACCCGGCGGGAGCGGCGTACACGATCTGGGTGAAGCGCTCGTCGCCGCCGGGGTCGCGCGGGACGACGTGGAGGCTCAGGACGGCCCGGGTGGAGCCGTGGAAGTACGCGACCCGCGGACCCTCGTACGACGCGCGGTCGAGGCGCCGCCCCTCCCGTTCCTCCGCGAACCGGCCGAAGGCGCGCTTCAGGTCATCGAGGTCGGGATCGCCGATCCGCCGGCTCCGGGCCGAATCGAGGGTCCATTCGCTCCGCGTCCCCGCGGACCACGTCGCGGCGCGGCGTCCCGAACCCAGGATGTAGATCGCGAAGGCGAATATCGCGATCGGAAGGATCAGCTCCATGGTCGGGACTCCGGGAGCTTAGACGGGCACTCCACGTGGATTTTACACCAATTCGGAGGCGGGAAATGAAAAGGCCCCCGGGGGTCTCCCGGGGGCCTTGAAAGTCGGGTCGAAACCTACGAACCGAAGACGTCGTCCAGCTTGCTCTTGGCCGCCTGGCCGAAGTCCTTGGAGATGGTCTCCGCCTCGCTCTTCCGCTGGGCGATGTCGTCGAACAGCGTGCCGAGCTTGCTGGCGACCTGGCCCGCGTACAGCCGGACCATGCCGAGCGTGGTCTTGTCGTCGAAGATGATCGCCAGGATCGTGCGGTCGCCCACCAGGCTGAGCTGGATATTGTCCTTCTTGCCCTGGTGGAACATGATCGAGAACTCCTCTTCGCCGAGGAGCTTGGCCATCTGCTTGGTGGCCGCGAACGAGCCGGCCACGAGGGCCGAGATCGTGTCCATGTCGTAGGTCGAGGCCTCGCCGCTTTTCGTCACGAGGTGGCCGTCCTTGTCGACCAGGAGGGCGCACTTGGCGTTGGCGCTCTTGAGGAATTGAGCGAGGACGCGTTCGATCTTCTCGATGTCTTCCTTGTAGAAGACCAATCGCGAGGATCGCATGCCCTCGTCGGACTTGCCCATGGCCATTCGGAAACCCTCCAGTTGCCTTACTTTACCACGCCCGCGGACCTTTTGTTATCCAATTCTGCCGCCGGTCCGAGGACTGTTATTTGATCAGGATGAAGTACGCCGCCGCGGCTCCGGCGACGAGGAGGACCAGGAGGATGGCGACCCACTTGCCCGCGCCGCCTCCTCCGCCCGATTTCGCCTTCGACGGGGCGGATTTCGTGGCCGGGGCCGGACGGGACGTTCCATGCGACGGCTTCGACGCCGGGGGCGAGTACGAGCGCGCCGCCGGGGTCGACGCCCGGCCCGGGGCGGGAGCGGGAGACGGCCGGGCCGCCGGAGTCATCGGAACGGAACGGGGTCCCGGGGGCGAGGGAGCGGGCGCCGGAGCCGGGGGAGGCGCCTTCGCCGCCGGGGCGGGCTTGGGGGCCGGGGCGGGCGCCGGAGCGGGGGCCGCCTTCGCCGCCGGAGCCGGGGCGGAGGTCCCGGGCTGCTTCCCGTAGTCGTCGTTGAGCCGCTCGATGATCATCTTCGAGAGGCCCTTGAGCGTCTGCATCACGCCGTCGCCCTTCACGGCGACGGCCTCGTACGTGGGCACGCCCCACCGGTTGATCTTCGTGTTCAGTTCCGCGACGGGGACCGCCGCGGGAAGGTCGCGCTTGTTGTACTGGATCACGAACGGGATCTTCCGGGGGTCGAGGTTGTAATCCTTCAGGTTCTCCTCGAGGTTCTTCAGGGACTCGAGGTTGTCCGGCATCCGGTTCGGGTCGGAATCCGCGACGAAGACGACGCCGTCGGCGCCCTGGAGGACGAGCTTGCGCGTCGAGTTGTAGTACACCTGGCCGGGGACCGTGTAGAGGAAGAACTTCGTCTTCATGCCGGCCACGGACCCGATGTCGAGGGGCATGAAGTCGAAGAAGAGCGTCCGGTCCTGTTCCGTGGCGATCGAGGTGAGCGACCCGGCGATGCCGGCGCCGGCCTTCTGGTGGATGAGCTCGAGGTTGGTGGTCTTGCCGCTCAGGCCGGGACCGTAATAGACGATCTTGCAGTTGACTTCCCGTCGGGCAAAGTTGATTTGAACCATTGGCTGCGCGATACGCGGGGGCGACCTCCCCCGTCCCCTATGCGGTCAAGGTCTTGATCTTCCGCGCGGCCGAACTGATGGACAGCAGCGTGAAGTCAAGGTTGATGGACTTGTCCAGGACCACGACCAGGTAGGCGTCCCCCGTGTCATGGAAGATCATCTTGCCGAACGAGGAGTTGAAGATGAACTTCCCGAATTCGCGCGCCCCGGCGGACTTCAGGGCGCCGTTGATGTCCTGGACCGTGCTCGAGGCGACCGCGCCCACGAGGTCGGGGCTCAGGGGCGGGGAAATCTCGGAGTGGACGACCACGCCGTCGCGGGTCATCACCATGCTCCCCTTGACGCCCACTTCCAGATTCAGGGCCTGCAGCACTTCTTTCATTCGGTTCGTCGCTCCCCGTGGCCCCCCCGCCGGAATTCGCGTGGGAAACCGAGTTTAGGCCGCGCCCCCGACCCTGTCAATTACAGCCTAGGCCATGAACGACTGGAATTTCTCGATCGACCGGGTGAAATCCTCCTGCTTGGCGGGCCGGTCCGCCAGGATGCCGAGCACGAATCCCTTCCAGTCGGCGATCTTCACGTTGCCCAGCGACGTCTCGAGGTCGCCGTCGACGAAACTCCCGATGTCCATCTTGTGGGAGGCCATCTCGGCGCTCCGGAAGATGTTCTGGAGCAGGTTGACGAACTTGTCCTGGGCGACCCCGCCGCGGCTGTGCCCGGCGACGAGCGTGCCGTCCTTTCCAATCACCGCGCAGCACTTGTAGCCGGGCATCGACTCGTACCCGTGGAGGAAGGCCTCCATCTTCTGCGGATTCACCTGCACCTGGGACGAGTCGCGCTTCGGCTGGAAGTGCGCCATCATTTCCGCCGCGGCGCCCGACAGCCCGTGCCGGGCCTCGATCTCGACGAGCGAGTCGTCGACGTCGTGGACCGATTCGCCGAGGCGCGGCTCGACGAGCCCGAGGAGCTGGCGGACGGGCTCGTCGTTCGGGTTCGTGCGCAGGTAGCTCTCGAGGTAGGGCTTGGCCTTGTCGTACGCCCCGCATTCCGCGTACAGGCGGCCGAGGATGAGCATCGAGGGCACGTGGCTGGCATTCGTGGCCAGCGCGAGCTGCCCGTGGCGGATCGCCTCCGACGCGTCGTTCGCGAGGAAGTCCTGGTGGAAGCGGTCCATCCGGATGTGCGCGCAGATCCAGTGGAGCGAGTCGCTCGAGGGAAACTTGACCAGGCCTTCGAGCGCGACCTCGAGGGCCTTGCCCCGGTCGTTCAGCTCCTCGAGGTAGATGCGGGCCAGCTTGTCGTAGTCCGCCTGCTGGGGGCGCGTGCGGATGATCTTGTTGATTTCCTGGATCTGCGTCTGGAACTGGGTCTTCCGGACGTACTGGAACGTCAGGGCGCACTTCTCGCTGTCGGGGAATTTTTCGACGGCGCGCTTCGCCACTTCGAACGCCTGCGCCCAGTCCTGCATGCGGGCGTAGCTCTCGGCGAGGGCGACCATGTTCTGCGGGGTGGGGTTGGAAAGCACTTCCCGCGCCAGTCCCTCGATGCGCCGGCGGGACGTGTCAAACAGACCCATGCGTGGTTCCTCCGGGGGACGTTCCGATCATAACCAAGAAATATGGTCAAGGCAAGACCGTAAACTCATACGGGAATCAATCCAGGGTGAGCGCGTAAAGGACCTGGTCGTCCGACCCGAAATAGACCTTGTTGCCCGCGATCGCCGGTGAAGCCACGATCTTGCCGCCGGAGCCGCACTTCCAGAGCAGCACGCCCGACTCCGACACCGCGTGAAGCCAGCGGTCTTCGCTGCCGATGAGCACGTATCCCTTGCCGACGACCGGCGACGACCGGATCGGCCCCTCCGTCTTGTACGTCCAGGGAACCGAACGCTGTCCGCAATCCACGGCCGCCAGGCTCCCTCCCAGCGTGGGAACGCACAGGCGGTTCCCCGCCACGGTGGCGCGCGCCGTGACCGCCGATTCCACGGGGACCGACCACTGGACCTTTCCGGAGGCGAGTTCGATCGCCGCGAGCCGTCCGGAACCGGTGCCGACGTACGCGACGCCCTCGTGGATCACCGGCGCGCTGTCCAGTTCGCCGAGCGACTCCGTTTTCCAGGCGAGGTTCGAGTCCAGGTCCCCCAGCTCGGCCCCCCGCACGGCGTACACGCTGCCGTCCCGGCAGGCGACGAGGATCTTTCCCTGGTGGTCGACGGGCTCCGCGAGGACATCGCGCGGGAACGTCCGCTTCCACGCCGTCCCGCCGGTCTGCACGTGCAGCGCGACGAATCCCCCGCCGCTCGTGCCGAAGTAGAGCATGTCCTTCGCCTCGGAGAGCCCGAGGGCGCCGATCACCTGGTCGTCCACGGCCAGCGTCCGCACGACGTTCTGGTCGTTCGGCCGGGCCGGATCGATCACCACGATCGACTTGCCCGCGGCCGCGTACAGGAGCCCGCCCACGAGCTTCATCGCGGACGACGGCGCGCTCTCGAGCTTCGCGCTCCACCGCACGGTCCGGTTCTCGAGGGCCAGGCTGAAGACGCGTTCCCTCGTGCGCACGTAGACGGCGTCCCCGTCCACGATCGGGGGCGCCACGAGCGGCGCGCCGAGCGGGAACTGCCAGTCGGGGATCCGTTCGTCCATCCGGACCTCGATGAGGCCGACCTCGAAATTCGTGACGTCGACCTTCCGCTCCCGGTAGCCCTTCCGGACGAACGCGAGCTGGAAAGGCTTGTCGTCCTTCTTGAGCCTCAGGGTGATGTCCCCCCGCAGGGTGGTTTCGATGAAGCGACCGTCCCTGAGGATTTCGACCCCGGCCCTCGAGACGCGGAGGACGAGCGGATATTCGACGACCTTGGCCGCGGACGAAAAGGGGTAGACCCGGAAGATCTCCGCCACCCGCTCCGCCGCCTCCTTGAAGTTGCCCTCTTTCTCGAACCGCTGCGCCTGCTCCTTGAGCCGCTCCGCGGTTTCCTGGTAGTTGGCGAGCCCTTCCACCTGTTTCAGCGCGAACTGCCGCCGCGCCTCGTCCTTCGCGCCCTCCGCCAGCTTCAGGAGTTCGCGCGCGGCGGCGAGCGCCTCCGCGATGTCCCCCAGGTTCTGGCGATGCTCGATGGACCGCTCGAGGGCGCTCATCCGGGCCTCGAGGCGCTTTTGTTCCTCGGCCTTCTTCGCCGCGGCGATCTCCTTGGGGTCCGTCGGGACGCGGGGAGGCGCCGGGGGCGGAGGCGGCTTTCGGCGCTCGGTCATGTCCTCGAGGTACCGCCGGCCCTTGGAGCCCGAGATCAGGCTGAACCGGTACAGCGTCAGGCCGAAGTCCTCGATGACCGCTCGCGCGTCGGCGATCTGGCCGCGATCCTCCATCGCCCGGGCCTCGATGCTCCGGCGCGAGAAGTCGGTGGCCGCCATCACCTCGAAGACGATCCAGCCCGCCGCGAGGGATCCCAGGAGGACGGCCGCGGGAAGCCCCAGCCTCCTCCGCGAACGGTGCTTCGCGGCGGCGGCCCGGATCGCCTTCGTCATCGGCCCCGGGGCGGTGATGCCCTGGAGTTCGACGAGGATCTTGCCCGATTCGGACTGGTCCACCGGCAGGTTCTTGTGGAGATACTTGATGACCTCGTCGCGCTTGGCGCTCAGGCCCAGGCCGTGGTAGGCCTTGGCCAGCGCCACCCGCATGGCGAGGTCCTGCGGCGCCGCCGCCACGCCCTTCTCCGCCACGGTGCGGGCCGTCTCGAAGTCCTTCGACGCCAGGCTCGAGGCCACGAGGTCGCGCGCCGTCTGCATCGCCTCCTCGAGGTTGCCCCCCGCGAGGCTGACGCCGAAGAGCGCGATCTTGCTCTGGGGATCGTTGGGAACGAGGGCGACCGCGCGCTGGAAGTACGCGACGCCCTCCTGCGCCCGGCCCGAGGACTCGAGTTGCGATCCGATCCGCACGTAGACGCGCGCCGCGTCCTGGAGGAGCCCCTGGTTCTCGAGCGCGTGCGCGAACCCGGACATGACGTCGACGTCGTCCGGATCCATCAGGGCGGCCGCGTTGTACAGCCGCAGGCCCCGGTCCTGGTCGCCCTCGGAGAGGAGCTGGCGCGCCCCCTCCACCATCTCGGTGACCGAGACGAGGCGCACCGAGCCGCGCTCCATCAGCTCCATGACGAGGTGGCACACCTCGAAGCGCGGCCGCAGCGTCATCTCGATGATGTCGTGGATCGAGGTCCGCCCGTCGAGCTTCTCCAGGACGGCCTTGGCCTCCGGTCCCGCCGACGCGATCTCCTGGTGGCGCGTGTCGGGATTCTCGAACTGGAAGACGCAGTCGGTGCTCGGGATGCGCATGTTGATGCGCGTCCACTCGTCGGTGCGGCGGACCGCCTCGAGCAGCAGCATGTTCAGGTCGAACGAGAGGCGGATGACGTGGCTCTCGGGGTCGCGCAGCTCCTCGACCGGAGCCCCCTCGATGAACTCGAACGCGGCCCGCTTCCAGAGGAAGAGGTCGTAGATCTCCTCCTCGATCTGCGCCCGGACCACCTCCTGGATGTCCTTGCGCGTGACGTGTCCCGAATTGACGAGCTCCTCGCCGAGGAGGCGCTTCGACGTCTTCTGCTGGTCGAGGACCTCCTTCAGCTTCTCCTGCGAGATCTTGCCGGCGCGGACGAGGATGTCGCCGATGCGGAAGCCCTTGCGGCGGCCCGTGGAGAGGAGCTGGACCCCCTCCTTGCCGAAGTAGATGGCCTTGCGGCTCTCCCCGTCCTGGACGACGAGGGTGCCCTCCTTCTGGCTCATCGAGATCATCTGGAAGACCTCGCCGAGCCCGATGGTGCTCAGATCGCCTTTAAGCGCCATCTCGCTGTCCAATCCTCCGCGGCTGATATGCAGGAAAGATCATATCCGATGGGCTGGCC
>DASRJF010000435.1:0-4564 GCA_035649615.1 Planctomycetota bacterium
TCGCGCGAGATCTTCATCCCCTCCTCCGCCTGCGCCTCCGCCGGAGCGCGCTTCATCCGCTCCACGACCGGCTCCGGTATCGAGATCCCCGGCACCTCGTGCGCCAGGAACTCCGCGTTCGCGGCGCTCACCATCGGGAGGACGCCGAGGAAGACGGGGAAATCCCCCACGCCGGCGCGGATCCGCTCGTACACGACCGGGATCTTCTCGAGTTCGTAAAGCGGCTGCGAGAGCGCGAACTGCGCGCCCGCGTCGATCTTTTTCTTCAGCCGCCGCACCTGCGCATCGACGTCCCGCACGTTCGGGTTGAACGCGCACCCGACGAGGAACCGCGACTTCCCCCCGATCGGGCTCCCCGCGTAGCTCTTCCCCTCGTTCAGGTTGCGGATCAGCCGGATGAGCTCGAACGAGTTCAGGTCGTAGACGGACGACGCCTGCGGCTGGTCGCCGACCTTCGCCGGATCGCCCGTGATGGCGAGGATCGACGTGATCCCGAGCGCGCACGCCTCGAGCAGCGTCGACTGCAGCGCGATCAGGTTCTTGTCGCGGCACGACAGGTGGACGATCGTCTGGATCCCCTCGCGCTCGAGGAGGTGCGCCATGCCGATGTTTCCCATCCGCATCACGGCGAGCGGGTTGTCCCCCACCGTGATCGCGTCCACGCCCGCCTTCTTGAGCTTCCGCGCGCCGCGCAGCACCTTTTCGTAGTCGAGTCCGCGCGGCGGATCGAGCTCGACCACGACGAGCGGCTCCTTCCCGAGCCGGTCCGCGAACGGACGCCCTTTCTTGCGGCCCTCGATCACCGCGCCCGCGGTGACGGGCTCGGCGGCCACCTTCTTCACGGTCTCCGCGGTCCGGATCCGGCGGGGCGCGGGACGCAACCCCGCGACGCCCGCCGCGACCGCGCGGATGTGGTCCGGTCCCGTGCCGCAGCATCCGCCGACGAGCGACGCGCCCGCGTTCACCATCTTGCGCGCCTGGTCGGCGAGATAGTCGGGCGTCGTCAGGTAGAGATAGCGGCCATCCACGTACTCGGGCAGGCCCGCGTTCGGGAAGCCGGACAGCCGCGCCTTCGTGCGCGCCCCCATCCGCTCGATCACCCGCGTCGTCCGGTGCGGGACCGTACAGTTCGCGCCGATGACGTCCGCGCCCGCCGCCTCGAGTTCGGCGAGCGCCCGGTCGGCCGTGACGCCCAGCGGCGTCCGCAGGTTCTCCACGAACGCCATCTGGCAGATGACGGGCAGCTTCGTGCGGTCCCGCGCCGCCTTCAGCGCGATCTTCAGCTCCTCGAGATCGGTGAACGTCTCCAGGATGAGCGCGTCCGCGCCGCCCTCGGCGAGCGCCGCGGCCTGTTCCGCGAAGACCTCGTACTTCTCCTCCGCCCCGGGCGCGTCCTCTTCGCGCGTCAGCCCGGTCAGCGGCCCCACCGAGCCCCCGACGAACCGGTCGTCGCCCGCCACTTCGCGCGCCAGCCGCGCGCCCGCGACGTTGATCTCGCGCACCTTCTTCTCGAGCTCGAACTTCTTCAAGCGGAGCCGGTTCGCCGTGAACGTGTTCGTCTCGAGGAACTGCGCGCCCGCCTCCGCGTACTCGCGGTGGATGATCCGGACGAGGTGCGGGTGCGTGAGGTTGAGCTCGTCGAAGCAGCGCCCGATCGTGACGCCCTTGGCGTAGATCTGCGTGCCCATGGCGCCGTCGCCGACGACGACGCGCTCATCGAGGGCCTTCAAGAGGTCGGCCATGGCGGGGGATTATATCCGGATAAAAAAAAGCGCGCCGGACCTTGCCGATCCGGCGCGCGGGGAAAGTCGGTGCGTCTAGCGGCGCCGGCGCGCGAGTCCGAACGCCATAAGGGCCGCGGCGAGGATCCCGGGGATCAGCGTCCCCGGCGCGGCGGCCGCGCTGATGTTGCAGTCGCCGGCTCCGTGGTTGACGACGTCCGCGACCGCGGGCGGGGGGATATCGTGGTCGACCACGACATCCGCCACGATTTCAGAGTTGTTTCCGAACGATACCCAGGGAGACTTGAAACCCAACGGGTCGACGGTCCGCACCTGCCAGTGATACGGGCCTTCCGGAACGTTGACCATGTCGATCGTCGCCAGGTTCCCGGAATTCGTGGGGATCCCGACATGGGTCGGGGTGCCCGTGAAGAAAACCAACGGCGGCTGGAATTCCGCCTCGATGTAGCACGGGTCCGAGTCCGGGTCGGTCACGAGCGCCCTGAGCGTCAGCGAGGAGCCGATGCAGGTCCCTCCGACGGGGATGCCCGAGCCCTCGCCATCAATCTGGGTGAGGTTGGTCGGGGGAAACGGTTCCAAGTTGAGCTGGGTGATCAGGAACTGCACCTGGTACGACGCGTTCGGATTGAATCCGAAGTAGCCGTTTCCGGACTGGTGATTCATCGTGATGGTGTTCGAGCCGCCCGGAGTCCAAGCGGTGATCCCCGTCTCGAACTGGATGGTGAACGACTGGTTGCTGCTGCAGGTCGTGTTCTGGGACGTGGTGGTGAGCGAGTTCGACTGCACGACGCCGTTGACCGCGAATTGGAAGACCAAGCCGGCGTAGTTGTAGTGGCTGTTGATGCTGACGTCGATCCGGACCGCCCCGATGGGAGCCGTGGTTGTATCGGTCCAGGTGAACGTCATTGTATTTCCCGGGTTGTAACCGAGATAGCGATCGTTTTGGTAACACAGATACGTGAGGCCGCCGGTCCAGCCCGTCTGCTGCGACGGGGTCCACGTGACCGTTTGAGTGATCTGCTGCTGAGCGTGGGCCGTGGAGGCCAGCCCAAGCCCGAACAGGAGTGCGAATACGCCGACGTTGCCGGGGCTAGACAGTCTCATTCCTATGCCTTTCAAGGGCATCCACCACCCACCAAAATCCGCCCACAGGCGCTCGACAACCGCGCCTGCAACAGCCACCTTTACCTAAGATACGCTTGGCAGGCCCCTAATCATCAATAAAAAAACGCAAAATTCGCAAATCAGTCAATTCTGCTCGATGGGATACCCCCCCTCAATCCACGCCTTCAAGTGCCCTTCCAGGTGGAGCAGGCGGGTGAAGTTCATCTGGCGCAGGAACGTGACGGCCGTGCCGCTGAGGCCCGCGACCCGGCCGGCGCAGCACCCGCAGTACACCACGATCAGGCGCGACCGGTCTTCCTTCTCCATGCGCTGCTTGACTTCCTCGAGCGGAATCCGGATCGCCCCGGGAATCCGCGCCGAGCGGTACGTCATCTCGTCGCCCACGAAAATCACCAGGGGCTGAAGGCCGGAATCCAACAAACCCTTGAGCGCCGCCGGACCGATGGCATTGGGATCGGGTTCCAACTCCTTGGGCTCCAAGGCCTTTTCCAAATCCCGGGCGCGGACATAGGCCTCAACGGTGCCCGTCTCGACAGGCAATCCCTGCTCCTTCCAGGCGTTGAGCCCGCCCTCAAGACAGTAGACCGCGTCGAATCCGGCGTTCCGAATCTTGAGCGGTGTTTCGTAGTAGGGGTACACCTCCCCGTAGACGATCAGGATGGTCTTGCGGTCCAAGTCCTTGAGCGGTCCTCCCATCAAGGCCGCCGACACCGCGGACCACGGGACGTGAAGCCCCGAGGGAATGGCCGATATGAGCCGCCGGCTCTGGATTCTCATGTCGAGGAGAATCGCCGGCCGCCCCTCGAAGGGATGGCCCTTCGGGACGTTCTTGGGACCCATCGCGAGATGCCAAGCCACGTCCGCCGGCATGAGAGGGATCCGGGGGGGCGGGTCGGGGAAAGCGCCCATGGCCTCGGGAGCCGCGCTCGCGGTGTACATGACCGGGGGCGGGGGAACCTGGTGCCCTTGGAACCAGGGACGGGTCTTGTCCGACAGGATTCTCTGGACCGCTGCGACATCGACCTTCGACGGGACGAACGACGACTTCCGGCCCTGGGTGACGAAGAAGCCGGCCGCCGCGGCCGCACCCAAGGCCGCAAGTACGAATACCGCTTTCATCCGCGTGAATCCCCCACCACCGCCGCCATTAGAGCTCTGAAATTCCATACGTTCGAAAGGGTGAGAGTGCACTCACTTTACATGAACTTCGCACACGCAAGGCGGGATCAGCGTTTCTCTTGCGGCTTGGGCGCGGGAACCTTCGGCGCCTTGGCACAATTGCGACCGATGGCCTCGGCCTCGTCCCAGAACGTTTCGAAACTGAGGTCGTCGAGGGCGTGCACTCTCTGCTCGGGGTCGCACGAGTGACGCTTGGCGTGCTGGCGCAACTGCTGGGTGACCGTCGTCCGGTAGTCGTGGGCGAGCCGCAGCAGGGCGTCGATGCGGGGACCGGGCTCGAGGTCCTTCAGCCCCTGGAACTCCGCGGTCCGGCGCGCCGCCGCCCACCGGAAGAAGGCTTGGCGCGGGAATTTGACCGGCCCGTAGCGGGCGTTCATCCAGCGGAAGAAGCCCGACGCGACCTCGACGGCCTTCTTGCGCTCCTCGGGATCCATCTTCTCGGCCCGCTCCTTCACGGCCTTCTGCCGCTCGGGGGCGAGGGCGCGGAACTTGTCCAGGTTCTCCGCGAGCCGCCGGCG
>DASRJF010000436.1:0-2090 GCA_035649615.1 Planctomycetota bacterium
TTGATTTCATGCCCGAATTGCAGGCGACGGAGATCCGGAAGGGCCACGTGGTCCGCTGGGACAACGCGGTCTGGACGGTCATCAACGTCGATCACATCACGCCGGGCAACTGGCGCGCCATCATCCAGATCAAGATGCGGAACCTGAACACGGGCTCGGCCAAGGAGCAGCGGTTCTCGTCGTCCGACAAGCTGGAGCTCGTCCACACCGAGGTCAGCGACTACGAGTACCTGTACCAGAGCGGCGCGAACTACGTCTTCATGCACAAGGAAAACTACGAGCAGATCGAGCTGCACAAGGAGATCCTGGGGGACGACGCGAAGTTCCTGAAGGAGAACCTCCCGGTCAAGATCCACTTCCTCGACGGGAGCGCCCTCGAGATCGAGCTGCCGCCGGCGGTCGACCTCAAGGTCATCGAGACCGAGCCGCAGCTGAAGGGCGCCACGATCACCAACGTGTACAAGACCGCGAAACTCGAGACCGGCGCGGTCGTCCAGGTCCCGCCGTTCATCTCCCAGGGCGAAATCATCCGCGTCGACACCCGGTCCGGCGAGTACCTCGAACGCGCGGGAAAGTGACGTGGCCCGCGTCCTCATCGCCGACGATGTGGCCGAGGAGTGCGCGCGCGTCCTGCGCTCGGGCGGCGTCGACGTCGACTCCCGCGGCAAGCTGAAGCCCGACGACCTCCGCGCCGCGATTCCCTCCTACGACGGCCTCATCGTCCGGAGCGCCGTGAAAGTCACCAGGGACATCATCGAGGCGGGGCCCCGGCTCAAGCTCATCGGGCGCGCGGGCATCGGCGTGGACAACATCGACGTCGAGGCCGCGAGCCGCCGGGGCGTCATCGTGATGAACGCGCCGCTCGGCAACGTCACCTCGGCCGCCGAACACGCGTTCGCCCTCCTCCTCTCGAACGCGCGCCACATCGCCCGGGCCGACGCGTCGATGCGCGCCGGGAAGTGGGAGCGCTCCACGAACGTCGGCGTCGAGCTGGACGGCAAGACGCTGGGGATCGTGGGCCTGGGGAAGGTCGGCGGCCAGGTCGCCCGCTACGGGCGCGCGTTCGGGATGCGCGTCGTGGCGTACGATCCGCTCCTCGTCCGCGAGCGCGCCGAGGTCCTGGGCGTGGAGCTGGTCGAGCTCGACGCGCTGCTCGAGATGGCGGATTTCGTCACGCTCCACCTGCCGCTCACGGAAAAGACGGCCGGCCTCATCGGGGCGGCCCAGTTCCGCAAGATGAAGCGGTCGGCGAGGATCGTGAACAGCTCCCGCGGCGGCGTGCTCGACGAGAAGGCGCTCGCCGAGGCGCTGAAGGGCGGGATCATCGCCGGGGCCGCGCTCGACGTCTTCGCGACCGAGCCGCCCCCCAGGGACCACCCCCTGGTCGGACTCCCGTCCGCGACGCTCACGCCGCACCTCGGGGCGTCGACCGAGGAGGCCCAGCTCAAGGTCTCGATCGACATCGCGGAGCAGTTCGTCGACTACTTCCGGCACGGCGTCGTGCGGAACGCGGTGAACCTGACGGGCGCGTCCGATCCCGCGATGCGGCCCTACCTCAAACTGGCGGAGGACCTCGGGAGCATCGCGTCGCAGCTTCTCGCCGGCCGGCTCAAGACGATCGACGTCACGTTCATGGGCCAGGTCGCCGGATTCGAGATCTCCGCGATGACGCAGGCGGCGGTGAAGGGGGCGCTCCAGCCGGTCGTGGGGAGCGAGGTGAACGAGGTGAACGCGCGGTTCACGGCGCGCGAGCGCGGGCTCCAGATCATCGAGAACCGCCGCAAGGACGCGCGCAACTACAAGAGCCTCGTCTCGGTGCGCGTCGAATCGGAGGAGGGATCGCGGACCGTCGCGGGCACGGTGTTCGAAGGACCGTCGCCGCGCGTCGTGCAGATCGACGCGTTCGAAATCGACCTGCGGCCCTCGAAGCACATGCTCGTCATCTCGTACCCGGACGTGCCCGGCATGGTGGGGCGGTTCGGCACGATCCTCGGGAACCGCCAGATCAACATCGCGCGGATGGAAGTGGGCCGGAGCGGCCGCGGCCAGCAGGCGATCATCATGCTCACGGTCGACGAGCCCGTGCCGCC
>DASRJF010000437.1:0-2383 GCA_035649615.1 Planctomycetota bacterium
AGGATGTTCTCGGGCTTGACGTCGCGGTGGACCACGCCGCGCGCGTGCGCGTACTCGAGCGCCTCGCAGAGCTGGGGAACGATGCCGAGCGCCTCCTCCGGCGGGAGGCGGCGGTCCTTCAGGAGCCGCCGCAGGCTGACGCCCTCGACGAACTCCATGACGAGGTACGGGGCGCCCGCTTCGACGCCCGTGTCGTGCACCGCGACGATGTTCGGGTGTTCCAGCGACGCGAGCGTGCGCACCTCGCGCTCGAACCGCCGGACGAATTCGGGATCGGCGGCGAGCCGCGCCGAGAGGATTTTCAACGCCACGTCCCGACCCAGCCCCGCGTGGCGGGCGCGGTAGACGGTCCCCATGCCGCCGCGTCCGATCTCGCCGACGATCTCGAACTTCCCGAACGTGGAGCCCGGCTTGAGCGGGGATTCCACGGGTTCTTCAATCGTGGCGAAGCCCGCGACGCACGCGGGACAGAGTCCGCCGAACTGCTCGACGACGTGGTACGGGAATTCCTGGGAACAGCCGGCGCAGCGAACGTGAGTGGTCATACCCCTACGTGGTAGGGACGCCGCGCGTCCATTAGGACTTTTTTCCGAGGGCCCGCAGGAGGTCCGCCGCTTCCTCCTCCGCGTCGCCGTCGACGGTGTCGCGCACGCGCTCGAGGACGAGCGCGCGCAGGCGGAGGCGCGCCCGCCGGAGGAAGTTCGTGAATTCGAACTCGGACATTCCCAGCGCGGCGGCGGAGTCCCGGTACGAGGGCCGCTCGCCCTCCGCGGAGAGATGCCGTCGCACCGCGTCGAAGGGGCCGCCGAGTTCGGCGCCCAGGGCCTGCAGGGACTCCTTCAGCACCCCCGCCGCCCACGCGCGCAGGTAGAGGGCCTCCGGGGTATCGGCGAAGGAAGGCTCGAACTCGCGCTCCGCCCCGGTGAAGTCCAGGCCGAGCGTCGACACGGAGCCGCCGCGCTTCCCGGCGTGGGCCGTGCGGTATTCGTTCGCGAGGAAGTGCTCGAGGGCGGCGATCAGGTAGCTCCGGAAGCGTCCGCGGCCGCGCTCGACCTTGTCGAGGAGGCGGGACTCCAGGAGGTGCGCGAAGAAGGCCTGCGTCAGGTCCTTCGACTGCTCGACGTCGCGCCCCTTGCGGCGGATGTAGAAGTAGAGGGGCTTCCAGTTCCGCTCGATGAGCCGCCCGAGCGCCGCGCCGTCGTCCTTCGCGCGCAGGACGGTCGTCCAGAGCGTCTCCGCGAACGCGGCGCGCGGGCCGCCCAGCGAGGTCTCGTCGGTCACGGTGGGGATGATACCGCGCTTCGGGCGAGGCAGGAATCGGGCCGGCAATCCGCCTTCGCCCCGTTCCTGTCACGGAGTTCCTGTCGGGACTGCGGCGGGACCGCCAGGTTGGTTGTCCGCGCCATTCGGGGTTTGGCGCGGCGATATCGGGCCGGCGGTCCGCCTTCGCCCCGTTCCTGTCACGGAGTTCCCGTCGGGGCTGCGGTGGGACCGCCAAGTTGGTTGTCCGCGCCATTCGGGGGTTGGCGCGGCGATATCGGGCCGGCGGGATTTGAACCCGCGGCCTCTTGCACCCCAAGCAAGCGCGCTAGCCAGGCTGCGCTACGGCCCGTAAGAGGTCAGCGAGAAGGGGCGCATTATAGCTCCCGACTCCTTCCCCGCAAGCGTTCCCCGGCGCGACACAACCGTTGCCCTCAGTGACGCGATTCCGCATTGGAAGCCGCGGCCCCGTAACCTGCCCGCTTTCAATCACTTCCACGCGTGATCACTGGCACGCCGCGTGCGACTTCACCCGCGAAAGGAGTGCCGATGCTCGACCGATGGATCCGCGCCCTGCGACCTTCTTCCGGCCCGGCTGAAGCGGGCGATCCCGCGCTCCCCGCGGAAATTGTTCTCTCGATCCCGCCCGCGCTCCGCGAGCACCTCGAGGGCGCCCCGCCGCTCTTGCGCACGTACGACGCTTTTGCGCGGCTCTTTTCCTCGTCGAAGAAGTCCCTCAAGATCTTCGTCCCCTACGTCGACCCGAGCTTCACCGCCCTCGTTGCCCTGACGAACGCCCCCGTGCGCGTCTTGACCACGGCCGGCGAGGGCCGCGGATCGCGCGCCAGCCCCGTCCTCGAGCGATGCGCCACCATCCGCGATGTCGCGGTCCGCTACCTCTCCGAGCGTCGCGACCGCGCCCTCCTCTACCAGATGCACGCCAAGATGCTCATCGCCGACGGCGCTCGCGCCTACGTGGGATCCGCCAACCTCACCGACACGAGCATCCACTACAACCTCGAGCTCGGCCTCCTCCTGGACCACCCCGAGGTCGTCCGCCGCCTCGAGCGCCTCTTCGACGTCCTCTTCGATCGGGTAGGGATTCCTTCCAGGAATCTGTGAC
>DASRJF010000438.1:0-2596 GCA_035649615.1 Planctomycetota bacterium
CGCTCGGTCTTGATCTTGTTATGCGCGTGGCAGTAGCCGGGCCAGATGTGCATCGTCCGCCCGGTCTTCTTCTGCAGGAACGTTCCCAGGAACTGGTCCGGGCAGAAGAGGATTTCCCGGTCCGGCGGAACCGCCTCGATGACCTTCTGCGCGTTCGTCGACGTGCAGATGTAGTCGCTCTCGGCCTTCACCTCGGCCGTGCAGTTGATGTAGCTGACGACGACGGCCCCGGGATGCTCCGCCTTCCACCGCCGCAGGCTCTCCGCGGAGATCATGGCCGCGAGCGAGCACCCCGCCTCGCGGTCGGGGATCAGGACGAGCTTGTCCGGATTCATGATGGCGGCGGTCTCGGCCATGAAGTGGACCCCGCAGAAGACGATGACCTTCGCGTCGGTCTTCGCCGCCTGCTGGGTCAGGCCGAGCGAGTCGCCCGTGAAGTCGGCGATGTCCTGGAGCTCGCCCCGCTGGTAGTTGTGCGCGAGGATGACGGCCCGGCGCTCCGCCTTGAGGCGGAGGATCTCCTCCACCAGGGCCCGGGTCTCCTCCGCCGTCCTCGCCATGGGTCCGGCCTTAATTAGTGTCTATAACACACTAAGTGGAATGTACCGGAAGGCCGGCGGAAAGTCAAGCGGAACCGGCGAGGGATCGCTTCCGCGCGGCGGGGTCGCCGGGTAAGATGGGGCGATGTTCGACCTGTGGTCCGCGACCGCCCGCCGGGTGGCCGACGCGGCCCTCCTGGATGCCGCGCGACGCCGGTGCGCCTTCGTCGAACCCGTCCACTTCCTCGCCGCCCTCCTCCGCGAGCACGACGCGGGCGCGAACCGCTGGCTCCGCGAGGAGGCCCAGGTGGCGCCCGCCCTTCCGCCGGAGCTCGAGCCCCACCTCCGGGGCCTCCCGACCGACAAGCGGTATGCAAAATTCAGCGACTCGACGGAGGCGGTCCTGCGGTTCGTCGCCACGCAGGCCGCCGGCCGCGAACGGCGCACCTGCGAAACGATGGACCTGCTCTACGCCCTCTCGCGCCAGGAGGGCGATCCCGCCATGGAGTTCCTGAAGGGCGCGCAAGTCGGCTCCCGCCGGATCGAACTGGCGATGGAAACCGGAAAGTGGCCCGATCTGTAGATCGTCGACTACCCCTCCGCCTCGGCCCACTTCCCTTCCCCCTCCCACACCCGGAGCGTGATCCGGCCCGCGGGGAGTTTCGACTTGAGATTCGCCAGCAGCTCCGCCGCGATGTTCTCGCACGACGGGTACGCGATGATCTTGTTCAGGTCCATGTGGTCGTATCCCTTGAGCAGCTCGCGCAGGCCCGACTTCAGGAGATCGAAGTCGATCACCATGCCGTTGACCACGGGGCCCTCGACCGTGACCTCGACCTTGTACGTGTGCCCGTGGGGAACGCCGCACTTGCGGTGTCCCGGCAGGAGGTGCATGGAATCAAAGTGCTCGATGACTCCGACTTTCATGTCTGGCTCCGTTGGAAAGGGGTCAAATAACCCGGACGGCTCCCCCGTCGACCGCGAAGGCCGCGCCCGTGATCCACGACGCCTTCGGCGACGCCACGAAGACCGCCAGCGCCGCGACGTCGTCCGGCGTCCCCATCCGGCCGAGCGGGACGCGCCCCGCGGCGTGCGCCGACGCCCGCTTCAGGAACGACTGCCACCGCGCGCCGCCCCGCGCGCGCGCCTCCGTCACCCACGAATCCGTCATCACGGGCCCGGGACAGATCGCGTTCACGCGGATCCCCTCCGGCGCCAGCTCATTCGCGAGCGACTTGGTCGCGGAGAGCAGGGCCGCCTTGGCGGCGGAATAGTCCGGCCCGATCCGCAGCGGCTGGCGCCCCGCCTCCGAGGCGATGTTGATCACGCACCCCGCCCGCTCCGCCAGGCCCGGCCGGGCCGCCCTCGCCAGCTCGACCGCGCTGACCACGTTGAGCTCGAGGGCGCGGCGCCACGACTCCGCCGTCGTCTCCGCGAACTTCCCGTAGTGCTCCATCCCCCCCGCGTTGTTCACGAGCACGTCGAGGGGCCCCGTCCGCTTCAGGAGCGCCCGCACGTCGCGCGGCTTCGTCACGTCGCACGGCATCGCCGTGATCTCGCCGATCTCCTTGGCCGCCGCCACCAGGTGGCGCGGGTTCCGCGAGCAGATGATGACGCGCGCCCCCTCCTCGTGAAAGACGCGCGCGATCGCGAGCCCGATCCCCCGGCTGCCGCCCGTCACGAGCGCCGTCTTGTCCCGGAGATGCAGATCCATCGCGCGGGGATTGTATCCGCCTCCGCTCTGTTCCTGTTCAAGGGTTTCTGTTGGAGCTGCGGCGTGACGATGTCGAGACCGGCCAACGTCACGCCGTAGCTCCGACAGGAACCCATAAGCAGAAACAGAGCGGAGGCGGAAGCCCATATTTCGCCGTTCGGGCCCGGCCGATTGACCGGGTGTCGGCGGCGCGCCTAGAATGATGTCGATGGAACTCGAGTCGGCGATGTTCGCGGTGCTCGACGTCGAGACGACGGGACTCAGCCACGAACAGGGCCACCGGGTCTGCGAGGTCGGGGCCATCAAGGTCCGGGCCGGCAAGGAGATCGAGCGCTACCACACC
>DASRJF010000439.1:0-9849 GCA_035649615.1 Planctomycetota bacterium
ATCCGAAACCGCGTGCAGCCACTTGTCCTCGCTGCCGATGAGCATGAACCCGTTCCCGTTGACCGGCGACGTCCGCACCGGCCCTTCCGTGGGGTACTTCCACGCCGCTTCGTGCGTTCCCCGGTCGACCGCCACGAGCGCGCCCGCGAGCGTCGGCACGCACAGCCGGCCGGCGGCCAAAGCGGCCCTCCCGGTGACCGGGGACTCGACCGGAGCGGTCCAGAGGGGCTTGCCCGAGGACAGGTCGATCGCCGTCAACTTGCCCGAGCCCGTCCCCACGTAGCCGACGCCGTCATGGACGAGCGGGGCCGCGTCCATGTCGCCGACTGGCGGGGATTTCCAAGCGAGGTTGGCGTCCGGATCGCCCAATTCGGCGCCGCGCACCGCGTAGAGGATGCCGTCCCGGCAGGCCACCAGGACCGATCCCTGGTGTTCGACGGGTTCCGCGACGACCTCGCGCGGAAACGTCCGCTTCCATACGGTCGCACCGGTCTGGGCGTGCATCGCCACGAACCCCCCGCCCCCCGTGCCGAAGTAGAGCACTTCCTTGGAATCGGACAGCCCGAGGGCGCCGATGATCGGCGCGTCCACGGCCATCGTCCGCACGACGTTCTGCCCGTCCGGCTTCGCGGGATCGATGACCGTGACGCCCTTGGCGCTGGCCGCGTACAGGAGCCCGCCGACCAGCTTCATCGCGCACGACGGCACGATCTCGAGCTTCACGCTCCAGCGGACCTTCCTGTCCTCGAGGGCGATGCCCAGGACGCGTTCGCGCGTGCGGACGTAGATGGCGTCGCCGTCGACGATCGGGGGTGCGGCGAGGGCCGCGCCGAGCGGGAACTGCCAGTCGGCCACCCGCTCGTCCATGCGCACGTCGATCAGCCCGACCGTCAGGCTCTGGACGTCGATCTTCCGCTCGCGAAAGCCCTTCTTCACGAAGGAGAGTTGGAACGGCTTGTCGTCCTTCTTGAGGCGCAGGATGACGTCCTTTCCCTTCGTCGTCTCCACGGGCCGCCCGTCGCGCAGGATCTCCACGCCGGGCCGAGCGAGGCGCAGGACGAGCGGATAGGTCACCGCCTTCGCCGCCGACGAAAATTGGTAGACCCGGAAAAGCTCGGCGACTTTTTCGGCCGCTTCCTTGAAGCGCCCCTCCTTCTCGAGGCGGGCCGCGTCCTCCTTCAAGTCCCTGGCCGAGTCCTCGTACCGCCGGATCGTCTCCTCGTTCGCGACGGCGAAGTCCTTGCGCTTCTGGTCCTTGAGCTTGTCCGCCAGTTTCCCGAGCGCGCGCGTCGCCGCCAGCGCGCCGGCCATGTCGCCCAAGTCGGCGAGCTGCTTGATCGACAATTCCAGCTCGGCCAACTTCGCCTCGTTGCGCTTTTTCTCCGCGGCCAGCCTGATCTCCTCGATCTTCCCGGGGTCGGTGACCGCAGGGGGCGGCGGAGGGGGCGCCGGCGGACGCTGGCGATCCTCCATCTCCTCGAGGTACTGCGTCCCCTTGGATCCCGAGACCAGGCTGAAGCGGTAGATGCTCTCGCCGAATTCGCGGATGTGCGCCTTGGCGTCGGCCACCTGTCCCCGGTCTTCCATCGACCGCGCCTCGATGCTCCGGCGGGAAAAAGCGGTCGCCGCCATGACTTCGAACGCGATCCAGGCGGCCGCGAGGACACCCAGGACGACGCCCGCGGGCAGCACGACCCTTTTCCGGTGGCGGCGCTTGGCGGCCGCCATCCGGATGGCCTTGGTCATCGGGCCCGGCGCCGTGAGTCCTTGAAGTTCGGCCACGATCCGTCCCGACTCCCCTTGGTCCACCGGGAGGTTCTTGTGGAGGTACTTGACGACGTCGTCGCGCAAGGACGTGAGCCCGAGGCCGTGGTAGGCCTTCGCCAGGGCCACGCGCATGCCGAGGTCCTGCGGCGCCGCGGCCACGCCCTTTTCCGCGACCGTGCGGGCCGTGTCGTAGTCCTTGGCCGCGAGGCTCGACACGACCAGGTCCCTCGCCGTCTGCATCGCCTCCTCGAGGTTCCCGCCCGCGAGGCTGACGCCGAAGAGCGCGATCTTGCTTTGGGGGTCGTTCGGAACGAGGGCGACGGCCCGCTGGAAATACGCCACGCCCTCCTGCGCCCGGCCGGACGACTCGAGCTGCGAGCCGATCCGCACGTAGACGCGGGCCGCGTCCTGGAGCAGGCCCTGCGTCTCGAGCGCATGGGCGAAACCGGACATGATGTCGACGTCGTCCGGATCCATCAACGCGGCCGCGTTGTAGAGGCGGAGGCCCCGATCCTGGTCGCCTTCCGCGAGGAGCTGCCGCGCCCCCTCCACCATCTCGGAGACTTCGACGAGCCGGACCGAGCCGCGCTCCATCAGTTCCATGATGAGGTGGCACACTTCGAACCGCGGCCGCAGCGTCATCTCGAGGATGTCGTGGATCGACGTCCGGCCGTCGATCCGCTCCAGGACCATCTTGGCTTCCGCGGTGCCGGAGGCGATCTCCTGGTGGCGCGTCTCGGGATTCTCGAATTGGAAGACGCAGTCCATGCTGGGGATCCGCATGTTGATGCGCGTCCACTCGTCCGTGCGCCGGACGGCCTCGAGCAGGAGCATGTTCAGGTCGAACGAGAGGCGGATGACGTGGCTGTCCGGGTCGCGCAGCTCCTCGACGGGGGCGCCTTCGATGAACTCGAACGCGGCGCGCTTCCAGAGGAAGAGGTCGTAGATCTCCTCCTCGATCTGCGCGCGGACGACGTCCTGGATGTCCTTGCGCGTGACGTGGCCGGAGTTGACCAGCTCTTCGCCGAGGAGGCGCTTGGACGTCTTCTGCCGGTCGAGGACTTCCTTCAGTTTTTCCTGCGAGATCTTGCCGGCGCGGACGAGGATGTCGCCGATACGGAAGCCCTTGCGGCGGCCGGTGGAAAGGAGCTGGACCCCCTCCTTCCCGAAATAGATGGCTTTGCGGCTCTCCCCGTCCTGGACGACGAGGGTGCCCTCTTTCTGGCTCATCGAGATCATTTGGAAGACCTCGCCGAGCCCGATGGTGCTCAGATCGCCTTTAAGCGCCATCCTGGTGTCCAGACCTCCGAATTGTTGAAGAGATCATATCCGATGGGCGGAATCGGGGAAAGGGCGCCCCCGGACCCCGTTTCAGCCCTCTCCCCCTTATCGGCGCTTCCGGCCTCGAGATGACAGCGGCCCAGGAAATTGGAAGGCGGTACAGGGAGCCCCCCTTCCGGATGCCTGGTTCACCTCTTCTTCGAACTGAGGACAGCCTGGGCGGCCGCGAGGCGGGCGATGGGGACGCGATAGGGAGAACACGACACGTAGTCCAGTTTCGCGTCGTGGCAGAATCGGACGCTGCGCGGGTCGCCGCCGTGTTCCCCGCAGATCCCGATCTTGAGTTTCGGGTTGGTCCGGCGGCCCTTCTCGATCGCAAGTCGCATCAGCCCCCCCACTCCCTCCAGGTCGAGCGATTGGAAGGGATCGTGGGCGAAGATCGCGGCGCCGGCCGCATTGACGTACTCCGGCAGGAACCGCCCCGCGTCGTCGCGCGAGAGCCCCATGGACATCTGGGTGAGATCGTTCGTGCCGAAGCTGAAGAACTCGGCGACCTCCGCGATCTGATCCGCGAGGAAGGCGGCGCGCGGCACTTCGATCATCGTCCCGACGGTGTACGGAATCCTCAGCTTGGACGCCTTCAGGAGCGGATCCGCGACGGCCCTCGTGCGCCGCTCCAGGATTTCGAGCTCCTTCCGGTCCATGACGAGCGGGTGCATGATCTCCGGCCGCACGTCGATCCCCTTCCGCTTCACGCGAATGGCCGCCTCCACGATCGCCCGGATCTGCATGTCCAGGATCTCGGGATACGTGATGCACAGGCGGCAGCCGCGGTGGCCGAGCATCGGGTTGGCCTCGTGGAGCTGCGCGACGCGGCGGGCCACCGTCTCGGGATCGATGCCGAGGCGGCCCGCGAGCTCCTCCTGCTTCGGGCGGTCGTGCGGAACGAACTCGTGGAGGGGCGGGTCGATGAGCCGGATCGTCACGGGACGCCCGGCCATCGCCGTGAAGATCCCGGCGAAGTCGTCCCGCTGGAACGGCAGGAGCTTGTCGAGCGCGGCGCGGCGCTGGGTCGGGGAGTCCGCGAGGATCATCTCCTGGATCGCGAACCGGCGCTCCTCGGTGTCGAAGAACATGTGCTCGGTGCGGCAGAGCCCGATCCCCTCCGCGCCCATCTCGATCGCCTTCTTCGCGTCGTACGGCGTGTCGGCGTTCGCGCGGACCCGCATCCGCCGGAACGAGTCGGCCCACTTCATCACGTCGTGGAACGCCGCGGGAAGCGCCGGCTTCACGAGGGGCAGCGCCCCCTCGTACACGGTCCCCGTGCCGCCGTCGAGCGTGACGACGTCCCCTTCGCGCAGCGTCTTTCCCCGGGACTTGAGTTCCTTGGCCGCCGGATCGATGTCGAGCTCCTCGCAGCCGACGATGCAGCACTTGGCCCAGCCCCGGGCGACGACCGCCGCGTGGCTCGTCTTGCCGCCCGTGGCCGTCAGGATGCCCTGCGCCGCGTGCATGCCCCCCACGTCCTCGGGGCTCGTCTCGCGCCGGACGAGGATCACGCGCCGGCCCGCCGCCGCCGCGGCTTCGGCGTCCGCGGCCGTGAAGACGATCTCGCCGCTCGCCGCCCCAGGGACCGCGTCGATCCCCTGCGCGAGCTTCCGCTTCTCGAGGTCCGGCTTCGGGACGGACGGGTCGATCACCGGATAGAAGAGCCGCTCGATGTCCTCGGGCGAGATCCTCGTGACCGCTTCCTCCCGCGAGATGAGGCGCTCCGCCACGAAATCGTGGGCGATCTTGAAGGCCGCCTGGGGCGACCGCTTTCCCGAGCGGCACTGCAGGATGTAGAGCCTTCCCCGCTCGACGGTGAACTCGATGTCCTGCATGTCCCGGTAGTGCTTCTCGAGGATCTTCCGGTCCTTCAAGAGCTGGTAGTAGACCGGGGCCATGCGGCGCTCGAGCTCGGAGAGCTTGACCGGAGTGCGGATGCCGGCCACGACGTCCTCGCCCTGCGCGTTGGACAGGAAGTCCCCGTAGAACGTGTTCTCGCCCGAGTTCGGATCGCGCGTGAAGCAGACGCCGGTGCCGGAGTCCTCGCCCATGTTCCCGAACACCATCTGGACGATGTTGACCGCGGTGCCCTTGAGCCCCGAGATCTTCTCGACGCGCCGGTAGGTCACGGCCTTGTCGGCCATCCACGAGCCGAAGACGGCGTTGATGGAGCCCACCATCTGGTCCCACGGATCCTGGGGGAACTGCTGGCGCGTCTCCTGCAGGTAGACCTTCTTGAGACGGTAGACGAGATCCCGGAGCTCCGCCTCGTCGACCAGCGTGTCGCCGATTTTCGCGTCCGCGTCGAGGCCCAGGCGTTTCCGGGTCCGCTCGTCCTTGATCTTCTGGAACTCGTGGTCGAACTTCTCGCGCGCGATCCCCCGCGCGGTCGCCCCGTACATCGTGATGAAGCGGCGGTACGCGTCGTACGCGAAGCGGGGATTGGCCGTCCCCTGGGCCAGCCCTTCCACCGAGCGGTCGTTCAGCCCGAGGTTGAGAATCGTCTCCATCATCCCCGGCATCGAGCGCGCGGCCCCCGAGCGGACGGAGACGAGGAGCGGATCGACGGGATCGCCCAGCTTCTTGCCGGCGACATGCTCGAGGCGCTTCAAAGCGCGCTGGATCTCGCCGTCGAGGCCGCGGGGCCACTTCTTCCCGAGGCGGTAGAACTGGTCGCACACCTCGGTCGTGATCGTGAATCCGCCGGGGACGGGCAGCCCGAGCCGCGTCATCTCCGCGAGCCCGGCGCCCTTCCCGCCGAGCAGTTCTTTCTGATCGCCTCGGCCCTCGGCCTTGCGGGCGCCGAAGAAATAAACTCGCTTTGACGCCATCAGAGTCTCCTAAGCCCTGCTAGTGATTAGTGATTGGCGATTGGCGATTCCCGAATCATCCAAGTGATTGCTTCGCCCGATTGCGCTTTCATTCTCAAGGGTGTTCGCACCTCATCCGGTGCCTTGCGAAGCCTCACACAAATCACGGTGTCGCGTCTGCGACGCAATCTCTAATCGCTAATCACCAATCGTCAGGGTTATCGTCCGCATTTGCATGAAGCCGACACGTTCGTGGCCACCCAATCGGGTGGATAGGCATAAATCCGTCCGTCCGCGACCTCGCGCTGTTTCCGGAACCAGTCGAGCCCCGCCCTCGCGAGCTCTTCGATGTGCTCGCGCGTGATGTCGAGCTCCCAGATCTTGCCTCCGTGCTTGCTGATCAGCCGGAAGTCGCGCGAGATCCCGAATTCCTTGTTGCACCACCGGACCGTCGCCGCGGAGCGGTCCTCCTCGACCTTGACGCCGTGCTGCTCGAATCCCAGCAGGATCCGGCGCGTCAAGTCCGGCGCGATCCGATTCCGGATGCCGAGGACGAGCTGTTCCGTCGGCCGGAGGGTGGTCACCTCGGCGGCCTTGCTCTCCTGGCGCTCCCGGATCATGCGGATGAAGTAGCCGTGGATGCGCTCCGGATCCTTGACGATGTCCTTGGGATGCTCCACGTCCTGTTCCGGGACGGCGGCGCAGCCCGCGACCAGGAGGGCGGCCGGGAGGAGCTTGAGAAGATTCATGACGGTGAGTGTGAGAAAATCAGTATAGGTACCCCGTTTCCCGCCGTCTATAAGGATGGGGTAAGGCAGGGCCTGGAGCGGGTCTCCCGGAAATTCTTCCGGACTCCGGGCCGCCGTTCTTGACTCTCATTTTCCCGTCGGCCTATAATCGGCCCCCGCCGACATCTCTTCACCGGAGGAATTCTTGAGCGGGCCCGTGGACCCGAGAAAAGCGCCGCCGCCGTCGCCCAGGGTCACGAGCGTCTCCAAGGTAATCCCCATGGCCCCGCCCTCGCCGAAGCCCGCACCGAAGCCGCAGCAGCGGAAGCTCCTCGGCAAGATCCTCGAGGAGATGGGCGTGGCCAGCCCCGTCCAGGTCAAGGCCGCCATCAAGCGCCAGATGGAGGAGTCCGGCAAGCGCATCGGCGAGCTCCTCCTGGAAATGGGCGTGGGCACCCCCGCCCAGATCACCGAGGCCCTGGCCCGCCAGTTCGGCTTCCCCTACGTCGACCTGCTCTCCCTGAAGGTCAACCCGGAGATCACGAAGCTCATCAAGCGGGAGATCTGCGAGGAGCGCACCCTCTTCCCGATCATGGCGAACGGGAAGAAGCTGACCGTGGCGATCAGCGACCCCCTCGACTTCGTCGCCCTCGAGGACCTGAAGTTCATCCTGAACACCGAGATCGACTTCGCCCTCTCGCCGAAGCCCGACATCCAGGCGACGATCCAGAAGTACTACGGCTCCAAGGAGACGTCCGCCCTCCACGACACGATCGACCTCGCCGCGACGACCGCCGAGGTGAAGCTCCGCGGCGGCGAGATCGACCTGACCGGCGTCGACCCCGAGAAGGACGACGCGCCCGTCATCAAGTTCGTCCAGCTCATGATCGCGGAGGCGATCAAGAACCGGGCGAGCGACATCCACGTGGAGCCGATGGAAGACCGGGTGCGCATCCGGTACCGCGTCGACGGCCAGTGCGCCGAGGTGAACGCGCCCCCGAAGCGGCTCCAGGGCGCCGTGCTCTCGCGCATCAAGATCATGGCCGAGATGGACATCGCCGAGAAGCGCAAGCCGCAGGACGGCCGCATCAACATCGTGGCGGGCGGGCGAGAGCTTGACATCCGCGTCAGCTCCCTGCCGGCGACGCACGGCGAGTCGGTCGTCATGCGCCTCCTGGACAAGAAGGCCGGCCTCGTCGGCATGGAGGAGCTGGGCTTCTTCTCGACGGACTACAAGCGGTTCAAGAGCATCATCAAGCGCCCGAACGGCATCGTCCTCGTCACGGGCCCCACGGGCTCCGGCAAGACGACGACGCTCTACGCGGCGCTCAAGGAGCTGAACCGGCCCGACGTCAAGATCATCACGGCCGAGAACCCGGTCGAGTACAACATCGCGGGCATCAACCAGGCGCAGGTGAAGGCCAACATCGGCATGACCTTCCAGCGGATCCTGCGCGCCATGCTGCGGCAGGCGCCCAACATCATCCTGGTCGGCGAAATCCGCGACCGCGAGACGGCGGAAATCGCGATCCAGGCCGCCCTGACGGGCCACCTCGTCTTCTCGACGCTCCACACGAACGACGCGCCCGGCGCGCTGACGCGCCTCGTGGACATGGGCGTCAAGCCCTTCCTCGTGGCGTCGTCGATCCAGGCCATCATGGCGCAGCGGCTGGTCCGCATCCTCTGCCCGAAGTGCAAGGCGCCGAACCCCGAGCCGGATCCGGGCACCCTGGGCGCGCTCGGCATCAAGCCGGAGGACTGCAAGGGGCGCAACATCTCGCGCGCCGTCGGGTGCGACGCCTGCAACAAGAGCGGCTTCCGCGGCCGCAAGGGCATCTTCGAGCTCATGGAGCTCAACAGCACGATCCGGGAGCTCGTCTTCCACAAGGCGCCCACCGCCCGCATCTCGGAACAGGCGCGGCTCAACGGCATGGTGACCCTGCTCGAGGACGGCGTGCGCAAGATCTTCGACGGGATCACGACGGTTGAAGAGATCCTCACCCTGACGCACCGCGAAGACATCGCCTACTGAGTGGGAATTCGGAATAAGGAATTAGGAATAAGGAATGGAATTCGGAATGTTGAATGACCGTTCCAAGGATATTCCTTATTCCTGATTCCATTCCTTATTCCTAATTCCGGATTCCCTATTCCCTCCTCGGAGGCTAGATGGCGGTCGAACTCAACAAGCTGCTCAACCTGGTCGTCGACAAGAAGGCGTCCGACCTGCACCTGACGGTCGGGATCCCGCCGACGATCCGGATGAGCGGCCGCCTCAAGCCCCTGAACGTCCCCCCGCTGACGCCGGACGACACCGTGGCGTTCATGAAGGCGATCACCCCCGAGCGCTGCCAGCACGAGCTCAAGGAAAAGGGCGGCGCCGACTTCGGCTTCGCGTTCGAGAAGAAGGCGCGCTTCCGCGTCTCCGTCTACATGCAGAAGGGCAACGTGGGCGTCGCCCTCCGCCAGATCCCGAACAAGCTCCTCGCGTTCGAGGACATCGGCCTCCCCGCGAGCGTCAAGAACCTCCTCATGCGGCCGCGCGGCCTCATCCTCGTCACGGGCCCGACGGGCTCCGGCAAGACGACCACGCTCGCCACGATGATCGACTTCATCAACATGGAAGAGGACTGCCACATCATCACGATCGAGGACCCGATCGAGTACTACCACGAGCACAAGAAGTCGATCGTCACCCAGCGCGAGCTCGGGGTGGACGTCGGGTCGTTCGGCGAGGCCATCCGGCGCGGCCTCCGCATGGACCCCGACGTGATCCTCGTCGGCGAGATGCGCGACCTCGACACGATCTCCGCGGCGATCACGGCCGCCGAGACGGGCCACTTGGTCTTCGGCACGCTCCACACGACGGGCGCGACGCGCACGATCAACCGCATCGTGGACGCGTTCCCGGTCGAGCAGCAGGAGCAGATCCGGGCGCAGCTCTCCACGGCGCTCCTGTCGGTCGTCTCGCAGGCGCTCATGCCCAAGGCCGACGAGACCGGCGTGATCGCCGCGTTCGAGATCATGATCGTCACCGCGGCCGTCCAGCACCTGATCCGCGAGAACCAGACGCACAAGATCATCAGCGCGATCCAGACGGGCGCGAAGGAAGGGATGATCATGCTCGACGACTTCCTCTACAACCTGTACATCCAGAAGAAGATCACGTACCAGATGATGATGATGTCCGCGACCAACCCGACCGACCTCGAGGC
>DASRJF010000440.1:0-4557 GCA_035649615.1 Planctomycetota bacterium
GGCGCCTCATTCCCCTACACTTCCCGCTTCCGGAGACAGGCCATGCCGACCCCGAAACGGAAACTCGCGAACAGCTGGCGTAAGCACCGCCGGTCGCACGACCACGTGCACGTGCCCAATCTCTCCATCTGCCCCCGCTGCAACCAGCCGAAGCAGGCGCACCGCGTGTGCGGCACCTGCGGGTATTACAAGGGGGCGATGGTCGTGGACATGAAGAAGCTGTAGTTTTGCGCTTCGTGGTCCGATCCCGCGACCCGGTCCGCCTCCGGACGCCCGCATGAGAATCGCCATCGACGCCATGGGCGGGGACCACGCCCCGGATGAAATCGTCCGCGGCGCCGTCGAAGCCGCCTCCCTGATCCCCGACGCCACCCTCGTCCTCGTCGGCCAGTCCGAGCGCGTCGAGAAGAGCCTCGCGGCCGCCGGCGCCCGCCCCCCCAACATCCAGATCCAGCACGCGTCCGAAGTCATCGAGATGCACGAGGACCCGCGCCGCGCCCTCATCCGGAAGCGCGATTCCTCGCTCCACATCGGCCTGGGGCTGGTCAAGCACGCGAAGGCCGACGCGTTCATCTCGGCGGGCAACACGGGCGCCCTCGTCGGCGGCGCCACCGTCCCGATCCTCGGCCTCGGCTGCCTCGAGGGGGTCAAGCGCCCCGCCATCGCCGTGCCGATGCCCACGGAGCAGGGCTTCGCGGCGCTCGTCGACGCGGGCGCGAACAAGGAATCGAAGGCCATCCACCTCCTCCAGTGGGCCGTCATGGGCTCCGTGTACATCAAGTACCTCCGCAAGGACGTCACGGAGCCGAAGGTCGGCCTCCTGAATATCGGCGAGGAGCGGAACAAGGGCACGGCCGTGCTGCAGGAGGCGTACGCCCTCCTCGAGAAATCGCACCTGAAGTTCATCGGCAACCTCGAACCCCACAAGATCTTTTCCGGGAAGGCGGACGTGATCGTCTGCGACGGGTTCACCGGCAACGTCTTCCTGAAGACGAGCGAGGGGTTCTCGAACTTCATGATGGGGATGATCCGGTCGAACGGCCTGTCCGACAGCAGCGACATCCGCGCCGGCATCAACAAGATCGAGCAGCGGATGGACTACTCGTCGGTCGGCGGCGCGCCGCTCCTCGGCGTCCGCGGCATCGTCTTGAAGTGCCACGGCCGGTCGAAGGCGCGCGCGATCGGGAGCGCCGTGCGCGTCGCGGCGGGGTTCATCCGCGAGCGCCTCAACGACCACATCGTCGAGGAGCTCAAGTCCGAGGGCCACGTCGGCTGGTTCTCCGGCTGGTGGCACAAGTCCAAGGAGGAGCCCGCCGGCGAATGAAACCGCACCTCAAGGTCCGCGTCGCCGGCACGGGTTCGTACACTCCCGACCGGATCCTCGACAACGCGTATTTCGCCAGGATCGTCGACACGAACGACGCGTGGATCATCGAACGCACCGGCATCCGCGAGCGGCGCATCTCGGAGGAGAGCCAGGCCACGAGCGACCTCGCCGCCGAGGCCGGGCGCCGCGCGCTGGCGGCCGCGGGCCGCACGCCGGACGACGTCGAGCTGATCATCGTCGCGACCTCGTCGCCCGACCGCGTCGTCCCCGGCACCGCCGCCTACGTGCAGGCGAAGATGGGCTGCTTCAACTCGGGGGCGGTCGACCACATCGCGGCCTGCTCCGGCTACGTCTACGCGCTCTCGTCGGGCTGGCACTACGTCGCGGGCGGCCAGGTCAAGAACTGCCTCGTGATCGGCGCGGAGCAGCTGACGCGGATCACGAATTACTCCGACCGCGGCACCTGCATCCTCTTCGGCGACGCCGCGGGGGCGCTCCTGCTGGAGCCGTCGAACGAGGGGGAGAGCGACATCCTCTACTCGAAGCTGGGCGCGGACGGGCGCGGCGAGCGGTTCATCACCGTCCCCGCGGGCGGCACGGCGATGAAGGCGACGCAGGAGCGCATCGACCAGAAGCTCGACACGATCCAGATGATGGGACGCGAGGTCTACAAGTTCGCGATCACGAAGTTCGTCGAGCTGATCAAGGACGCGTGCGCGAAGATCGGGGTCTCCACCGACGACATCGACGTCCTCGTCCCCCACCAGGTGAACCTGCGCATCATCGAGAGCGCGGCCCAGAAGCTGAAAATCCCGATGGACAAGATCGTCGTGAACATCGACCGGTACGGGAACACGTCGGCCGCGAGCATCCCGCTGGCGATGGACGAGGCGGTGAGGGCGGGCCGCATCAAGCGGGGAAGCCTCGTCGTGACCGTCGCGTTCGGCGCGGGATTGACCTGGGGAAGCGTCGCACTTCGCTGGTAATGGCAAAAGTCGCCGTTGTCTTCGCGGGACAAGGCGCCCAGGCTGTCGGGATGGGCAAGGCGCTCTGCGAACGCCACGCCCCCGCCCGCGCGCTCTTCGATACGGCTTCCAAGGTTCTCGGCTTCGACCTCGCCCAGGTCTGCTTCGAAGGCCCCGCCGAGCGCCTCAACCGCACCGATGTCTGCCAGCCCGCGCTTCTCGTCCATGCGTACGCGGTCGCGCACGCACACTCGTTCGAGGGCCTGGAGATTGTCGCGGCCGCGGGGCTCAGCCTCGGCGAATACACCGCGAACCTCTTCGCGGGCGCGCTCGATTTCGAGACGGCGGTCGACCTCGTCCGCAAGCGCGGGGCGTGGATGCAGGAGGCGTGCGACGCGACGCCGAGCGGGATGGTGTCGGTCATGGGCCTCGACCTCGCCAAGGTCCGCGCGGCGATCTCGGGCGTCGACGGCGTCGGAGTCGCGAACGTCAACAGCCCCGGGCAGACCGTGATCAGCGGGCCGAACGCGCCGCTGGCGCAGGCGTCCGAAGCGTGCAAGGCGGCCGGGGCGAAGCGGTGCATTCCGCTGAAGGTCGCCGGCGCCTATCATTCACAAGTCATGGCGCCCGCGCAGGAAAAGATGCGCGCGGAGCTGGCGAAGGCGAAGTTCGCGGCGCCGAGGATGCCCGTCGTCGTCAATGTCACGGGCCAGCCGGCGCGCGAGCCGGAGGCGTTGAGATCCGCCCTCGGCGACCAGGTGTGCGGCTCGGTCCTGTGGGAAGATTGCGTGCGGACGATGGCGTCGCTGGGCGCCACGAAGTTCATCGAGTTCGGGCCGGGCAAGGTGCTCGCGGGACTGATCAAGAAGACCGTCGAGACGGCGGAAGCGGAATCGTATGAGTAGCCACACCCTCGCGACCCTTATCGACAGCGCCATCCCCTTCCTGGGAGGACTCTGGCTCACGCTCATTGCGTACCGCATCGTGTGGAACAGGCCGGGCGATTCCAAGTGGGAAGCCTGGCACAAGAGATTCGGCCGGCTTGGCAAATGGCTGGGGCCGGCCTTGATGGTCTTCTCGATAATCCTCCCCTTGCTCAGGACCCGGGTGAACCCATGAGCCTTCATATCGACCTGAAGGGCCGCAAGGCCCTGGTGACGGGCGCGTCGCGCGGGATCGGGCGCGAAATCGCCGTCGCCCTCGCGCAGGCGGGCGCCGACGTCGCGTGCGTCGCGACGAACGTGACGCTCCTCGACGAGGTCGCGTCGATCATCCGCACGTCGGGCGTTCGCGCGGAGTCGATCCCGTGCGACATCGGCGTGCCGGCGCAGATCGAGGCCGCGGTCGCGAAGGCGGCGGAGGTTTTCGGCGGGCTCGACATCCTCGTCAACAACGCGGGCGTCACGAAGGACAACCTCCTCATCCGGATGAAGGAGGAGGAGTGGGACAAGGTCCTCGACGTGAACCTCAAAGGCGCGTTTCTCTTCATGAAGGCGGCGTCGCGCCACCTCATGCGGTCGAAGACCGGCCGCATCGTGAACATCGCGAGCGTCGCCGGGATCATCGGCAACCCCGGTCAGGCGAACTACAGCGCGTCGAAGGCGGGCCTCATGGCGCTCACGAAGTCGGCCGCGCGCGAGTTCGCGTCGCGCGCGATCTGCATCAACGCGGTCGCCCCGGGGTTCGTGAAGACCGACATGGCGGCGGGCGTGGACGAGAAGACCCTCGCGGCCGCCATCGACAACATCCCCTTCAAGCGGATGGGGGATCCGCGCGAGATCGCGGAAGTCGTCGTCTTCCTCGCCAGCGACATGGCGCGGTACATCACCGGGCAGGTGATCGTCGTCGACGGAGGGATGGCCATGTAGGCGAGAAGTTCAAGGTCCTGTGTCCAAGGTAATCCAAGGTCCAAGGTCCAAGGTAATCCAAGGTCCTGTGTCCAAGGTAATCCAAGGTCCAAGGTCCAAGGTAATTCAAGGTCCTGTGTCCAATGTAGTCCAAGGTCCAAGGTCCATGTTCGAGGCGGGGGGCGTATGACCTCCATGAAGATCGCGACCCTTGCCCTCCTGGCCGCGTTCGCGCAGGCCCAGGAGGCGGAGAGCCCGCCGTCCATCACGTACGGGTCCATGCGCGAATCCAAGGCGTGGATCAAGACGCCGGCCGGAACGTCGGTCGCGGTCGACGACGGGATCACCTGGAAGGGCGTGACGGTCTACCTTTCCCTCACCCAGGACCTGGTCGCCGTGGACTCGAAAACGGGCGCCA